>JBAZCD010000159.1:0-6824 GCA_041671205.1 Pedobacter sp. | reverse complement strand
ATTCCAAGAGGTTCATCGAAACCCTGTGCCAGAACAATTCGGGTATACCGGCTGCTATCAGGTGCATTTAAAGTGTCTGACCTGCTATAATCAGCGGCTTTATTCTTAGATATATTCTTCGTTAATGGATCCGCTAAGCATTCTTCCTCAGAATGATTATTCAACGGCTTTATCCGGTCATTTTTCTCATCCTCATTTTTCAATCTTTTGATATGCAGATCTGCATTATCATTAGGAAAGTATAGAATTTTAATTGACCGCAGGCCCATAGCATAAGACACCATGACCACGAGGGTTAATAACAGAAGGACATAATTTTTCATCAGAATATCATTGTTTTTTAAAGGCTATGAAACTTGCATGAGCTTAAATTCATGCCGCTATTTGAGGGGTAAACCAGCCTGTGGTAGTCAGGCTTATGCAAGTTTCATCAGAATAAATTATATCAATGGCAGCAAATTGCAGTTCGCAAAATTAAAAGAGGACATGAAACTAATTGAAATATCAAAAAGCGAATAGAGAAGTTAAATACTAATCTGTGTTAAAAGCAATTTCTTAACCCTGCAACATTAAGGGAGCAAAGCTGCAGTTTGTTCTGCAGAAGTCACCCCCGGTGCAAGTTCAATAACCTTAAAATTACGGTAGAAAATTTGAGCACCTTCAGCTTCCAGACAGAGATATCCCTTCTTTTGAGTAGATTTGCTTATACCGTTCACAAACTTTCCGTTTACAGATAGTTTGATCACACCGTCAACACAAACAACATCATAGGTATTCCATTCACCCTTGCCTTTCACACGGTTTTCAATTGACTTGCTTCTGTCTCCTCTGGGATTATCCGCTACTGTTTTTACCCCCTGCACCCCAAAAAGTTCACCATGAACATAGGCGATCGGAGGTTTTACGCCATCCCTCAGGTTGAGGTCAACCCACTCAAGGTCGAGCATTTGAATTTCTACGCCATCCGGAAGCGGATTTGTACCCACAGGCTTAGCACCACTCCAGGCAAATACTCCGGAATTGCCTCCCGGTTTCATATGCTTCCACTCCACATGTAAAATGAAATTTTCATATTGCTTCTCAGAACGTACAACCCCGATCGGAAGACCTGTATTAGAAAGCGTTCCGTCTTTCATAACTTTCCAGGTGTCTTGTGTAGTGTTGACATTAACCCATTTTAATTTACTTTCCTTCTCTTTAGATTTAGAAAGGACAGCATCCATACTGGTTGATGCCCCAAACTCAAACATGGTTTCCTGAGAATAAGCTATTGGGCTGCCGATCAGCAGAACACTAAGACTAAGGAATATCAGTCCTTTTTTCAATGAACTATTCATAATTTATTTTTTCAATCTTAAAATCATTCTATACTTCTTATTGATTTTGTTTCTATCATTGATGTTTTATATAATATATTACCTCTTGCAAAGATTCTAAGAAGCAATGGTTTATATATTATCCATGACAATCTTTTTCTCGCTTCGCGTCTTTGCGAGACCATTTTTAAAATTCTACCATAGACGCTTTTATAATTTGCATTACAAATATTGATTTTTACAAAATAAATTATTTCTCGCAAAGACGCGAAGACGCAAAGGTTTATAAATTATTTACAATTCTGGTTATTCCGTTTTTAATAAAAGGTTCATTGAAATTAATTAGCAATCCAAGTTTGATTCCAGTTACTTTTAAATAGGTTAGTAATTGTTTAGGATGAACTGCTGCAATCGTTTCAACTGATTTTAATTCAATAATTACTTTGCTATCAATAATTAAATCTGCTCTAAAACCAATATCCATTTTCAACTCATCCCAAATTATGGGAATTCCTTGTTGTCTTTCAACAATCAATCCCTGTTTACACAACTCATAATACATTATTTCTTCATACACTGATTCAAGCAAACCTGGCCCAAGGGTATAATGAACATGGTAGGCCGTGTTTACAATTATTAGTGAAATTTCGTTTTCTGTCACTTGCTTTGCGTCTTAGCGTCTTTGCGAGACAAACTTTATATAACTTTTGTCACACCAGGTATCGCAGGCGGAGTCACCGGCCATTTCAGGTCCCAGTCATACTGATGAAAATCCGGACCGAGAACCTGATTGGAATTCATTGCCTGCTCCCAGCTAATAGTCTGTCCGCTGTAGGCCGCCATCCTGCTCATAATTCCAAGCATGGTGCTGTTAGCCATCATTTCTCCGTCATTCATTGGCTTACCCTCCCTTATTGAGGCAAAAAGCTCATTATGCTGTATCTGGTACATATCTTTCTTTTCTCCCTGATATTCCCAGTTATTTTTACCGCTGATCTTGTGGGTATTGCCCTGATAAAAGGCTGTACCTTCAGATCCTATAATCTCCACCGAGTTTTTGGATGAACACCCGTCCTGCTGACGGCAGAAGTTATATCCTTTTACACCATTGGCAAATTCATATTCTGTAGCAAAGTGATCGTAGATATTCCCCCACTTCTCTTCAACCCTTGATTGTCGTCCTCCGGTTCCAAAAGCCTTTACCGGCATCTGACTGCCAATTCCCCAGGTCATCATATCCAGGTTATGAACTACCATTTCCACGATAAAATCTCCGGAAAGCCAGTCATAATAATACCAGTTGCGCATCTGATATTCCATCTCTGTCCATTCGGGTTTGCGCGGAAAATACCAGAGTCCACCCCCATTCCTTGTGGAATTAACCATTCTGACTTCACCAATCTCCCCACTCTGAACCTTTCCAAACAACTCCCGCTTAGGAAGGTCATAACGGAAAGTAAATCCGGATACCAGCGACAATCCTTTCTCTTTGGCTTTTTTAGCTGCTGCCAGAACTTTTCTTACTCCCGGAGCATCTACGGCAACCGGTTTTTCACAAAATATATGTTTACCGGCATTCACAGCGGCCGTTAACTGCTCTGGCCGGAATGCGGGTGGTGTTGTCAGCAGAACGACATCAACACCAGAATCGATCAGACGCTGGTAGGCATCAAAGCCAACAAACCGGTTTTCCTGGTTAACTTTTACTTTATCGGGATGAGCTTTGAGCAATATATCATGTGATGATTCCAAGCGATCCGGAAAGATATCTGCCATAGCGGTTAGAATGACATTGGGATCAGCTTTCAGTGCCTGACTGGCAGCACCTGTTCCTCTGCCGCCACATCCGATCAGGCCCACCTTCAATACATCATTGCTTTTAGGAAATCCGGTCTGCGGGAAGGCCAGGTTCAGTCCAATGGTGCTTCCAATAACTACAGCACCTGTCGATTTTATAAATTCCCTGCGATTTGTGGTTTCAGATTGAGACATACTTTCATTCTATTTTCACATAATATTAATGAATAAAATTTAACATCCACCACAAGGAAAGGCTGAATGTTAAATTTTAAGTATGTTTTAGAAAAATTCTTCTGATATGTAACTGAATTCCACTATTCCATATAATCGAGATCTTTAGTAAATGTTTCCTCCATCTTATGGAGGGCCCAGAATGCGAGCCCCAGACTAAGGATGGCAACAACTATTCCGGCTTGTATCAAGGATCCGTTGAAAACCCCCTTCAGATATTGAAAAAGAATAGAAAGCGGCACAACAGCCCCGCGTACAAAATTAGGCACCGTAGTTGTAACTGTAGCCCTGATATTGGTACCGAACTGCTCTGTGGCTATCGTCATAAAGATTACCCAGTACCCAACAGAAAATCCAAGGAACATACAGATGGAATAAAATGCAAACAGACTGATATTATGCAACATGAAATATGCTGAAATTGAAATGATCGACAGGAATAAATAGGTGTAAATAACTTTGACACGGCTTTTGAGCAACTGGCTTAACAGGCCGCTTGCAATATCCCCGAGTACCAGACCTGCATAACAACAAGCCACTGCTGCACCTGCATTAACATCTCCAAGCACTCCAAGCACTTTACCGAACTCGGGAGAAAGCGTGATCAGAATGCCTACAACAAACCATAAAGGCACTCCTATTATGATACAACGTAAATATTTTATAAACCTCTCATAATTTGCAAACAGTGAAAAGAAATTCCCTCTGCTGGTATGATGTGTATTTACTTTCCCGAACATGCCGGATTCTGCAACACCAAACCTCAACAGAAGTAAGGAAAGCCCTAATCCGCCACCAATAAAAAAGGATGTTCGCCAGTCAAAATATTGGGCTACAAAATAAGCAACAACAGCCCCGCTTACGCCAACAGCCGCAACAATCGTGGTTGCATAACCCCGTTTCTCTTTAGGCATAATCTCTGCAACCAGAGTGATTCCCGCACCCAATTCTCCGGCAAGACCAAATCCGGCAATAAAGCGCCAGAAGGCATAAGCCTCAACGGTATCGACAAATCCATTAGCGATATTGGCAGTTGAATACATGAAAATCGAACCGAATAAAACAGACAGCCTGCCCCTCTTGTCACCCAATATGCCCCAGAAAATACCGCCGACCAGCAAGCCAATCATTTGGGCATTCAGAAGAAATATTCCGCTGTTGGTAATTTCCTGTCCGGTCATACCCATAGACTGAAGACTGGGAACACGAACAATACTAAAAAGAAGGAGGTCATATATATCTACGAAATAGCCTAAAGATGCTACGAGCACAGCAGCATTTAACAGCCTTTTTTTATTTTCCATATTAAGGGGATTGATTTTTAATTAAGAGAGACCATTATCCCTCATCAGAAAAATGAATGCATAAAAACAAGGATCTGCCTTTGCCGGAAAGCGACGCATTTTCCGGCAAAAATCAGACAGAACCTCTCCATTCAGAAATTATTTCTGTTTGTGAATAAATTATAAAAAGGTTAATCAGAAGACATAAATAAGCAGGAGGAAACGCCTTCCCTAATGATTATTTGCCTGCAGCAGCAATCTCTTTGATTGCCCTTGCGAATTTATCAAGTTCGGGCAAACGTGTATACACATGAGGTGTAACACGCACACAGCTCACGTTTTCGTAATCAATAGGCACGGTATGGATCTTGTATCTGTTAAACAGTATTCTTTCCAGATCCCTCGGGCCAATACCATCGATACTTACACCGCAAATAGCGCATGAATATGCTGATTTAAGAGATGTTTTGATCTTCACCTTGGGAACATTAATAACCTGCTCAACCCAGTAATTCTTAAGGTATCTTACCCGTTCCTCTTTGCGCTTATTACCAATAGCCAGCTGAAAATTAATTGCCTCACCTATACCCTGTTCGATAGGGAAGCTTCGGGTACCCAGTGTTTCAAATTTCCTGATATTTGTCCCGCGGGGATCACCATTAGCCAATAAGGGCCATATTTTAGAAATCTTATCCTGCTTAATCCACATCATACCGCTACCAATAGGCGCACTTAAGAATTTATGCAGTGAAGTAGCAAAATAATCACAGCCAAGATCAGGAATTTTAAAATCCAATAGGGCGAATGAGTGCGCACCATCACATACCACCTCCAAACCATGACGATGTGCCATATCACTGATCTTCCTTACCGGAAGGATCTGTCCCACCCAGTTGATCACATGAGTTACATGTATGATCCTGGTCTTTGGAGTAATCGCATTTTCAAATGCAGCTACGATCTCATCATCATTTTCAACAGGAAAATTAAAACTAAGTTGTTTGTATACAATACCATCACGCATAGCTCTCTGTTTCCAGGCGTTCATATGATTAGGGTAGTCAAGTTTACACCCGATCACTTCATCTCCAGCTTTCAGATCCAAACCTAAAATCACCGTATTCAATGACTCAGTAGCATTCCGGTTGATTACTATTTCTTCTTTATTGCATCCACCAAGTTCAGCCAGTTTTTCACGAAGAGGCTCTCTGCCCTGATCAAGTATTTCCCACATGAAGTAAGAGGGACCTTCATTAGTCAGTTTGTTATAACGTTCAACAGCTTCCTGTACAACACGGGGCGAAGGGCTAACACCACCGTTATTTAAATTGATAATATTCGGACTAACTGTATATGCCTGTTGAATAACACTCCAGTAGTCTTCTTCTGCCGCAGCACTTAAAGGTGATAAATGTTTTATTTTATTATTGGCTGATGAAATTTCTGCAGCATGTAATTGATTGAATAGACTATTAGCTGAAAAAGCTCCTGCCATTAAGCCCAGTTGTTGTAAGAATTGTTTACGTCCTGACATGGTATTTTGTTAAAAAATGAAGATAGTTATTTTGAATAATTCGGAGAGTTGCTAATTCAGACTTTCCGTGATTTTTAAACAAAGAATGGTTTGAGAGATAAAACCTCTCAAACCATTTACTATTTATTAAAGGTTAAAATTAATTTCCTTTACCATAATCAGGTGATTTCTTATCAAACCATATCCTTTCGGCATTAAGCTTGGCAATGGTAAAATCGTTAGGAGTAAAGCCCTGTTCAGTCATGGCAGCAGTCCAGTTGGTTCTGTTAACTTGTCCCGGATCAAGCGTCCACCACCTTCTTGGCAGCACATCACTTATAGCTTCGCGGGCAAGTAAGGTAGAATTGAATTTTGGATAACCTGTTCGGCGGGCAAGTGTAAATGCCTCGTTAGGTTCACGATAAAAATTCAAAAGTGCCTGTATATAGATCTTTTCGAGATCGTTGGTTCCATCCAGCTTTACTTTTGCATTGGCCAGATGGGTATCAACCATGGCATCAATATTTGCATACGATGTTGAACCGGCAGCAACAGCAATTTCATTCATTGTCTTTGCTGATGCGCGAATACCCTTATTGTACCATTCTGCAGCAGTTCCCTTGGTGTTAACTCCGGCACCGTAGCCCTTTTGGATAAACTCAGCAATCTGCAAACAAACCT
>JBAZCD010000158.1:429-6843 GCA_041671205.1 Pedobacter sp. | reverse complement strand
CTGTCGCCACAGTGGTTAGTGTACAGACTGGCATCAGAAACATGACATATCGTATGTTCATTCTTATCGGGTGATTTGCAGAATGCACGGTAATCTTCGTATCGGGGAAGGAGGGCCACTGCTTTTTTCATTTCCAGAAGATTAAAACTATTGCGCAGGTAAAGTGAACTGCTTTCGCTTAGGAAGGGGTCTTTATAGGTATGGATAAAAAAATCGTAAACCCTTTGTATGGCATCAAAGCGGGCATGCGGCTGACCCTGCATCGGGAGGATATCAAACAGGGCGATATCATCAGGGAGGATGCGGTTAAGCCGGAAGAAAAGGTCGAAGTTCCAGGCTTTTTCGATATCCATATGGAAAAAATACTGGCTGGCATGTACCCCGGCATCAGTGCGTCCGCAACCGAAAATTGTGACAGGTATTTTAAAGATCTTACTGAGATTATCTTCCAGAATTTCCTGCACACTTAGCTTATCCGGCTGTCTTTGCCAGCCAAAATAGTTTGTTCCTTTATATCCGACATGTACGAAGTATCTCACCTTTTCAAAGCTTTATTCTGCTAAGCTAATAAATGGAATTTAATGGCCGGCAAAACATCCGGTACGCATGAATTATTTAAATTATATGTAATTTCGTAATTCATGATCTCAATGCTCTCTGAAACTAATCACAGAGTGCCGGATCCAATAAATAGAAAATGAGAACAATCGTTATAATTGGAGGAATCATCCTTGCTGGTGCAACAGTAATCGCCGTCATGATGGATCAAAGAAATGAAGCGGTTCAGCCTGCGCTGTCAACTCAGGGTATTCCACCTATTCCGCCGCAGGGTAACAGTGATAATCCGAGGATTAATCCCGCACACGGCCAACCGGGGCATCGTTGTGATCTTGCCGTTGGTGCACCATTGATCAATACAGATGGAACTCCGGTTCCGGCGGCGAATCCGCAGAATATTCAGGCAAACCCTGCTCTGCCGGCACCTGTACCGGCAGGTTTGAAGGTTAATCCCCCGCATGGTCAGCCGGGTCACCGGTGTGATCTTCAGGTGGGTGCGCCGCTGTAGTGCGGGCCTGATCCGCAATCCCTTTTCGCGATTTGCGAATTAAAAATATATGTTTAACTTTCTGAAATGAAAGAGCATAAAGGGATGCGTCCTCAGGATATTGTCGTCCTTCTGAAGCTGATCATTGATTCGGATCAGGAGATACGCATCAAGGATCTGTCATCGAAACTTTTTATCTCTGCTTCAGAGATCAGTGAATCCTTAAATCGTTCGGCTATCGCCGGGCTGCTTGATCCGCAGAGCCGGGCGGTTAATAAAGAGGCCTTTCTGAAGTTCCTGGAATATGGACTTCCCTATGTTTTTCCCGCGCAGCTTGGTCCGGTGATGCAGGGGATGTACACAGCACATTCCGAATCATCCCTTTACCTGAGTTTCTCATCAGAAGAAAAACTGGTATGGGCCGATGGTCAGGGAAAGGAAAGAGGCTCTACCATCCTGCCGCTTTACCCTACAGTGGTCAAGGCGGTCAGGAAAGACCGGCTTCTGTATAAGCTGCTTGCTTTGTGTGATATCATCCGCACCGGGAATACCGCCGACAGGAATAAAGCGGTCTGGCAGACCAGGGAGATCTTTCTAAACAAAGCTCAGGCCTGAGGTCTTTCCTTTTTTTCAGTGGTGTAGTGCTTTTTTAAATTATAGAACTGATATTTACAGGAAGTAAACTGAATAATGAATAAGCAGGCCACTGAGCAGCCTACAAGCTTGCCTCTAAAAGAGAATACGAATACAGCCGGGAAGACCGTTTTCCCGATACTGATCGCGATCAGTATTTCACATCTGCTGAATGATGCCTTACAGTCGATCATCCCTGCAATCTACCCTGTAGTAAAAGATTCATTCAGCCTCAATTTTGCCCAGATCGGTTTAATTACCTTAACATTTCAGCTTTCTGCCTCTGTTCTTCAGCCATTTGTGGGACTATTTACAGACCGTAAACCCCAGCCTTATTCCCTTGCCATTGGCATGGGATTCACACTGATCGGTCTGGTACTTTTATCACGGGCGCCAAGTTTTGAAATTCTGATCTTGTCGGTTGCAATGGTGGGAGTTGGTTCCTCAATCTTTCATCCGGAAGCATCCCGGATGGCTCACATGGCCTCGGGTGGCCGGAAAGGAATGGCTCAATCTGTATTTCAGCTTGGAGGTAACTTTGGCAGTTCTATCGGCCCGTTGCTGGCAGCCATGATCATTGTGCCATATGGACAATCAAATATTATCTGGTTTTCTGCAGTTGCTTTGATCGCAATTTTATTACTTATTAATATAGGGGGCTGGTATAAACGCAAGATCAAAATCAAAGCCCGCAGGCCGGGTCAGGAAGCTTCTCATGTACAGATGCTGCCAAAAAAGAAAATAATTTTTTCGGTAATGATCCTGCTGGTGCTGATCTTTTCAAAATACATTTATCTAACCAGCATGACCAGTTATTATACCTTTTATATGATTCATAAATTTGGCGTTTCGGTTCAGGATTCCCAGGTTTATCTCTTTATTTTCCTTTTTTCTGTAGCTGCAGGAACGATCATTGGCGGACCATTGGGCGATAAGTTCGGACGAAAATATGTGATCTGGGGTTCCATTCTGGGTGTTGCTCCTTTTTCTATTTTGCTTCCGCATGCGAACCTTTTCTGGACAATTATTCTTACTATTCCTATTGGTATGATTCTGGCTTCGGCATTTTCAGCTATCCTGGTATATGCTCATGAATTGTTTCCCGGAAAGGTTGGAATGATCTCAGGACTCTTTTTTGGATTTGCATTCGGTATGGCCGGAATTGGATCGGCTGTTTTAGGCGGGCTTGCTGACCGGACCAGTATTGAATATGTTTACCAGATCTGTGCCTATCTGCCCCTGATAGGATTGATTACCGCTTTTCTGCCAAACATCGGGAGGACTAAAGCTTAATTCTGCCAGGCCTCAAATTCAGGAAGCAAGGCTTAGGCAAATGAAGAAATGAGTTCCTTTACCGGGCTCACTTTCAAACCAGATCTTCCCGTTTTGAAGTTCTGTAAATTCTTTGCAGAGTGCAAGGCCTAATCCCACACCCTTCTCATTCTGCGTACCAAAAGTAGGTTTTACGATCATCGAGAAGAGATCTTCCTGCATTTTGTAAGGAATCCCTCTTCCGCTGTCACTGATGGCGATCAGGCACTTATTCCCTTCAATATCTGATCGGATACTGATGTAACCGCCGGAATCGGTAAATTTAACTGCATTGTTGGCCAGATTTCTGATCACCAGCTGCAGCATGTCTCTGTCTGCCAGTACAATAGTGGATTCACAAATATTTTCTTCCAGTTTTATATTCTTCTCAGCGGCAATGGATTGTTGTGCTCTTATTGCCGGCAAAATGGTTTCCTTCAGGTTTACAGGCAGAAGATTAACGGTAACACCTTCCATTTGAGATTTGCTCCAGGAAAGAAGATTGCTCAGCATTTGCTGGGTATTCTTTGTTTCATTCAGAAGGCTGGCTTCTATGGATTGCCTTTCGGTTTCGGGGAGATTGATTTCTGTTAGGATTTCCAGATAATTCTGGATAGAACCAAGGGGTGATTTCAGGTCATGAGCCAGAATCGACAAGAGTTTATTTTTGGTATCATTGGAAATTTTTAGCTCCGCTACTTTTTCTTCTACAATAATTTTCTCCATATTGTAACTGTATCGGATATAATTTGTGGCGGCGAAGGTTAGCAAAGCGGCAAGTATATAGGAAGATCCGATATCGGCATACCGGGATATCAGACTCGGATAACGATATTCAAACAATGCAGGGTCATGGTATGAAATCAGGAGCAGAATAGTGACCTCAGAAATATTAAGTAACAGCCAGTAAACGTATTGCTTTTTGGGGCCGACGGTTGTTGTAAGAAAAATGCAAAGTAAAAAGAACATGAGCCCCGGGCCATCGATTCCGGAGTTGAAATAAAAATTAGTAACGAAAAGTATATTCGCAACCAGGCTAAAAAGTAAAATACTGAGGTTTAATCTTTTCCGGATACGGGAGAGATAATACATTAAAAGTAATGCAATAAGTACAAGGCTCATCAGTTCAACAAGTTCAAATAAACCATAGGAGATATTTAAAGGAACGCTGATGATCAGAATAAGCATCGATATGATGCAGATAGCATGAAAAATACGGGCTTCCAGACTGAAATCTGCTTCCTGCCCTGTAATATTAGTCCAGACCTTTTTGATTTTCAAAACTAAATCCTGTCTTTAATTTCTCTATATATTATTTTATTAATTTTTAATTAATAAAATCTCTATCATATTAATCTCTAAAGGTAATTATTTTAGTTAATACTAAGCTGAAGTTAGTATTCTGCTTACATATTCAGCCTGATTCTGCAGGTTTTTTTAGAAATTTAGATTAATTTTAATGCAAGATGAATACAAGAAGAGCTTTTATCAGAAATTCAGGATTGGTCAGTCTTGGTTTTCTTGGCCTGAATCAGTTTGCGGTTAATGCAGCAGCGCTGGGCTTTGTTGAAGAGCATAATTTTACGCGCAACTATGGACCTTTAGCTCATCAGCAGGGGGATATTCTAAGTTTGCCTGAGGGATTCAGTGCAAAGGTGATATCCCGTAAAGGGGATTTGATGTCTGATGGGTTTTATACTCCGGGAGCATTTGACGGCATGGGTGTCTTTAAGGCAAAGAACAATAAAATGATCCTGGTCAGGAACCATGAATTATCACCTGGCGCAATCGGATCAGGACCATTCGGGAAGAATAATGAGCTGCTGAGCAAGGTGGATAAAAATGACATCTATGATTTTGGCAAATCAGATCGCTTATGTTGCGGGGGTACCAGCACCCTTGTTTATGATGAAAAGTTACAGAAAGCAGAGCTCCAGTATTTAAGTCTGATCGGGACGGTAAGAAATTGCGCCGGGGGAATTACTCCATGGAATTCATGGATCACCTGTGAGGAAAGTACGCTGAAAGCAGGTGCTGAAAATGGAATGCTTGAAAAAGACCATGGCTATAATTTTGAGATTTTTGCATCAGAAAAAATTGGTCTGACTAAGCCGGAGCCAATCAAGCCAATGGGGCGTTTTGTTCACGAGGCAGTGGCTGTTCATCCTTCGGAGGGAATTGTATATCAGACTGAGGATAGCGGAGATAGTCTTTTTTATCGCTATCTGCCGAATAAATTCGGTGATCTGCATAATGGCGGCAAATTGCAGTGCCTTGTAATTACCGAGTGGGCCAGTGCGGATACCCGTAACTGGGAGAGTTTAAAAACAGATAAGTTCCCGCAAAAGAAGAGCTTTGATGTGCATTGGATCGATCTCGATAATGTTGAGGCACCGGATGATGATCTGCGTTTGCGTGGGTATAAGCAGGGTGCAGCACGATTTGCCCGCGGCGAAGGAATCTGGTATGGAAAGAATGAATTGTTTTTTGCCTGTACAAACGGGGGAGAGAAAAGTTTCGGGCAAATATTCAGATATACCCCGAGTAAGTTTGAAGGCCGGTCGCGCGAAAGAGAATTTCCCGGAAAGCTTGAATTATTTCTTGAACCAAATAATGTGGATACCTTTCAGAATTGTGATAACCTGACCATTGCACCATGGGGAGACGTGATTATCTGTGAAGATAAAGCAGATGCCAGGATTATTGGAATTACCCCTCAGGGCAGGACCTATGTGATCGCCAAAAATGTTGGCTACCGCCAGTCTGAATTTGCTGGCCCGGTTTTCTCGCCTTCCGGCAAGACATTGTTCGTAAATATTCAATCGCCCGGCCTTACGATGGCAATCACCGGGCTGTGGAATAAATATTATTCTTGAGCAAAAAAGGTCCGGCAAATATTTGCCGGACCTTTTTAATATCGATTTATGGAAGTTCTATTTCCCTTTGATCCATATTGAAATATCATTGATCAGATCTGGTTTTACATTAGCCGGTACCCTGTACTGGGCTCCGTTTCCTTTTTCTTTTTGAGAAGATAAAAGATGATTAATATCAGGGTAAAGTTTGAAAGAAGCATTCTTATTGCCTGTCAATGCAGTTCTCCAGATATTAAAATCCTGTACCGAAACCTGGAAATCAAGTCCGCCCTGAATGATGAGGATACGGCTTTTAATCTTTTTTGAGGCAGCCAGTTGATCGTAATTATTCAGATCTATCCAGTAGGATGCCGGAGCTCCGAGGATGATCGAATCCGGAGCTATATCACCCAGTTTCAGAAGTCTTGACCTTTCAATCTCATTAGACGATTCAGTGAACTGCTGCTTTCCCGCCGCGGTGGTATCTCCGGAGGCCTTGTAAAGAAAATTATTCTGTTCTGCGATCAGATCCGAAAGTTTTCTGGCCGGTGCTGCTGCCAGAATGATTCC
>JBAZCD010000158.1:0-392 GCA_041671205.1 Pedobacter sp. | reverse complement strand
AAGAGCAGCAATTCTGGGTGCGAGCATTCCGCCAAGACTATGGCCTAAGAGGTAGATCTGGCTTTTGTTTACTCCCGGAAGGGTACCTGCCAGGGCGATTGCAGTCAGTGCGTCTTCAGTAACTTCTTCCTTAACCGTAAATGAACTGTTGAATGCTCTCGGGTAGACCATACTTCGTTTTACATAACGAATGCTGCCTATACCTTTAGCTGCCAATCCTGCTGCCAGATCTTTAAAGGGCTTATTGGGGCCAACAGTTTCATCCATATCAGAAGGGCCGGAACCATGAACCATGATCACAACAGGGAAATTGACGGTATTTTTCGGACTTGTAAATATGCCTGCCATTTGCCCTTCAGCAAACTTAATGCTGATCTCTGTTTCAGAGTAAA
>JBAZCD010000157.1:0-6882 GCA_041671205.1 Pedobacter sp. | reverse complement strand
TCTGGGCATGCATATTGACGTTTTTTTCAAATTCAATAATCCCTTCAGTGGCAAAGCGGGCATGTTGGGCAAAAGCATGGTTAATTATTAAAGTAAGTAGCAAAAGCATGGAAAACAAGATTGTAGTACGTTTCATAAGCTTATTTTTTTGGCTGGCCTCCGCCCATATGATTCAGGTCGTATGAAAGGGAAAGTATAAAATACCTTTTAATTGTGGTATAACTGTTCTGGCTCATTATATTACTGGTAGCCATTCTGCTAAAGCCGGTATTCTGATTCAGCAGGTCATTGCCCGTAAGTGAGAGTTTAAGACTCTCTTCTTTCATGAAGCTTTTAGTAAGTGTAGTATTCCAGATCAGGCGGTTAAAGTCTTCAGCAAAGGTTTGAGTCTTCTCCTGATACCTGTAATTTGCGTTTGATTGAATTTTAATCTTATTGGGCAGATAAAGCGATAGTGAGAGCCCCGAATTTACCCCCCAGCCGTTATTGTTGATCTGTTTTTGTAAGGATGATTCATTGGTTATATATTCCGGACCTATATCAAAGAAAAGTTCGATCTTTTTCTGTTTATACCTTTGCAACGATAGCCGTGGACTATAATTGTTAGACCGTGTTTCATTCAGAACATTATTGATCATGTTGAAATAGGTATTGGCACCGGTGTTAAAATTAATTCCAAGTCTTAGCTCTGTCCCGGGAATTTTTTGGCCATAACCACCATAGAAAGATAGGTTAGCCGGATTTTTATCAGCAAGATTTACTGATTGGAACGTACTTTTTCCCGCTGCATCTGTAATGGTATTGTTCACAATGGCATTATGCGTTATGGAATAGCTTCCGCTGAAATATATTGATTTGTCACTCAGGACTTTGTAAGAATGATAATATAGGTTAAAACCGCTCCGGAAAGAGGGTTTCAGATCAGGGTTACCCAAGGTAATATTTAATGGATCAGTATTGATCCTGATTGGCTGGATCTGGTTAAGGGTTGGCTGTGTGGTATTTCCATTATACCGGATCTCAAAAGATTTCTGTTTTGAGAAATTATGCCGGAAAGATGCCTGGGGTAACCAGTTTAGAAAATCT
Source organism: Pedobacter sp. (assembly GCA_041671205.1). Lineage (GTDB taxonomy): Bacteria > Bacteroidota > Bacteroidia > Sphingobacteriales > Sphingobacteriaceae > Daejeonella. The sequence continues at coordinate 5,796 of JBAZCD010000157.1, read as the reverse complement.
CTTTTATAAACATTACCGGTATACCGGTCAGTTTGTTTAAAATCAACAGCATTGACACGGGTTCCGAAATTGATGACATTTTTATCTTTCCTGTAGTTGAAAATAGCCCCCGCCTGATTAGAAGTCTGATCGAGTTCAAAGTCATTGCTGAATTCAGAATCCAGCAGATCATATTTTCCTGTTGCCGATTTATTGTAGGACTCCCTTTCTGCAATGCTGTTGTTCAGGTTTAAGCCATAATTAAGAATGACTGAAAAGGTTTTGGAGAGTGGTTCAGTATAGGCCAGATTGGAATTAAAGCCCGAACTTCTGGTCAGGTTGGTCTTATACTGGTCAATAAACCGGATGCTGTCAAGTATCCCCAGGGTATTATAAAAACTGTTCTCTGAGTTTAGAAAGCCTGTTGCATCGTCTTCGTCAAATTTTTGACCGAGAGTCAGAGACAGCGTACGGCCCTTCTTTTTAAGTTTTTTAGTCCATAAAACACTCGCATTAAAGATCTTCTGATCGCCTTTGCTGCTAAGACTACGCTGACTGCCGTTAAGCGTAACACCATTGCCTCTGAAACTTGAGGAAAGGTAGTTGTTCTTACTTTCACTGTTTTTTAAGGTTCCGTCAACCATAATTTTAAGGTCAGATGTAGTGTCCAGTTTTACCATCAAGGTGGCGTCCAGTTTTTGTCTGAACATATAATTATCAAAGGTCTGACCGGTATTACTATTGATCATTCCGGTAGGCAGGTTATTCTGATTTAAAGCGTTTTTATCTCCGGTAACATTGACAGAACCTGCTTTATAGTTCATATTAATGGAATATTTATCATCCTTCCATTTATTATCATAATGAAGTCCGCCACTTCGGGTAATCGGTATTCCCTCTCCGTTAAATCTTCCGTTGTAGGAGTCCAGGTCAGTATCTCCTCCTCCTGAGATCATGATTCCTCCTTCAATAACCTGAATGTTTGAGGTACCGTACTTGTTGTTGTCCTCCCAACCCAAACCCGTTTTTGCTGTATTTGAAACAGTGCCATAAGCAGAGAATTTCTTTTTTCCTTTAAAGGCATTGAACATCGCCTGGCCCTGGTAAAATTCATCATTGCCTGCTCCGGCGTCGGCTTTACCGAAATAGCCCTGCTTTTTATTTTCTTTTAATTTGATGTTGATTGTTTTGGTCCGTTCTCCATCATCAATTCCGGTAAAGGTGGCCTGATCGCTTTTCTTATCATAGAGCTGCACTTTATCTACCATATCCCCTCTTATGTTCTTTGTAACCAGAGTTGGATCATCCCCGAAAAATTCTTCTCCGTCTACCAGAACTTTGTTTACCGCCTGTCCATGGGCAGTAATTTTGCCGTCTTTATCTACCTGAATACCGGGCAATTGTTTAAGCAGATCTTCAACCTTCGAATTGGCTTCTATAGTAAAGGCAGCAGCATTAAATTCGGTCGTATCACCTTTTATTGTCATTTGTGCAGCGGTACCTTTCACAATTACTTCTTCCAGCAATCTGGCTTTCAGTATCATTTTGATCTTTCCGAAATCCATAACGGGTTTTGTGGTATTCAGACTGAACTGTTCAACATAATCAGCATAGTCAGGATAGGTCACCATCAGGATAAATGATCCTTCTTTCAGGTTGTTTATGGAAAATGCTCCGCTTGCTCCCGCTCTTGCAAATTTAACCAGGGTCGAATCCTTTGAATTCAGCACGGTGATGCTGGTATTCAGCAAAGCGATACCTGATGTGGTATCCATAACACTGCCCTTTACTGAATAATTATTTTGAGCGAACAGGGTGTTTGAACAAAGGAGTACAATGAGTAATGCAAGGATCGGTAGCTTCATACTGGACTGAATTAATTTAAAAAATTAGGTTAAAAGACCCGTGAGACCCTTCAGGAGTACACAAGCTGTTATCCTTCCAACATATTTGTTATGTAATTTAACTAATTGATAAGCAAATAGCTGTACTCTAAAATAGCTATCTTTTATTATAAATGTTTCGGGTGAAATGTTAAAATCTGTTAATATGATATCAACAGTATTATTCGATGGATAAACAGGCTTTTGGTCAATATAAATTTTTTCTCATTCTTTTCACAGAACAAGTTTCTTTTGCAGGTTTTTGCAGGATTTGATCCAAAAAATGCAAATAAAATTATTTTTTTTATTAAATTTAAGCGAGTAATTTTTGGATTCATTGTGACAAGGTTTGTATTGTCGTTTTTTTATGCTAGCTAGTTAACAGACAGTTTTTTACATGAATAAGAATATCGAAGCCATTTATAAAATTGCCGGTAAGCCTGTCAGGAATATTATCGGCTTAATGTCGGGGACCTCCTTTGACGGTTTGGATATCGCTTTGTGTGAATTCCGCGGAAGCGGGCTGGAAACCAGTGTAAAGGTCCGGAAATTTATTACTAAGGAATATAAATCAGATTTTAAAGAGGATCTTAAAGCTGTATTCGCTAAGAAAATAGCAAACCTCGAACAGATCACTTTACTGAATGATTTTATTGGCAGCTATTATGCTGAACTGATCCTGGAGTGTTTGATGTATTGGGGTATTTCCGCTTCAGAGATCGACCTTATCGCCAGTCACGGACAAACCATTTATCATGCTCCTAAGCACCAGCACGGGATCGCCAGATATTCAAATGCCACCCTTCAGATTGGGGATGGTGATCATCTGGCTGTGAAAACCGGAATAATTACGATAAGCGATTTCAGGCAGAAGCATGTTGCAGTCGGTGGTGAAGGTGCTCCATTGGCAGTGTATGGTGATTACCTGATCTTCGCCAGTCGGGATGAAAACCGGATCATGTTAAACATTGGCGGTATTGCGAACTTTACTTTTCTTCCCAGAGGGCATTCAACCGGCTTTTTTTCATCAGATGTTGGTCCGGGGAATACCCTGATGGACCAGTTTATCCAGTTGAAATATCCCGGTAAATATTACGATAAAAATGCAGAAATAGCTTCAGCGGGTAAGGTCAATGAGCAATTGCTGGAAGCATTGCTTGATCATCCCTTTTATAAAGCGGGATACCCTAAAACTACGGGACCAGAGCTTTTTAGTTTAGCCTATCTGAACGATGCCCTTAAGAAATGCGGTATAGAAAACAGTTCCAATGAGGACACCATGGCAACACTGGCGGCTTTTTCAGCCAGAGGGATCATTCTGGCAATTTCTGAATGTGTTTCAGGAAAGGGGCCCTTTGAGATCTATTTAAGCGGAGGCGGGATGTATAATCCTCTTCTCATTAAGTATGTGGAAGAACATTTTGGCCGAAAGCTGAAACTGACCTCAGATCTGGGTATTGATCCTGACGCAAAAGAGGCGGTGCTGTTCGCCGTTCTGGCTAATGAAGCTGTAGCCGGAGGAAAGACCTTTTACGGTGATCATCCCGGAGTGCCATCCATATCGATGGGCAAGATCAGTTTCCCTGAATAATGAAAGAGAATTTTAATAACCAATTAAATTATAACCAATATGAAAAAAGTGTTACAAACGTTTGTGAACCGCCGGTATCTTTTTGCTGTGCTGGCAATGCTGTGTTATGGTCAGATGGCCATGGCACAAAATTCAAGGTATACCCTCAGGGGTGTGATCACCGATGCCCGGAATAAGGAACCTCTTCCGGGAGCTGTAGTTAAATTAACGGGAACTACCCAGGGAACTTCTACCGATATTAACGGAGCCTATACTTTGGTCCTGAATGTGAACGAAGGCAGTTACCCTATTCTTATCAGTTATACGGGTTATAAGCCCGTTACAAGAACCGTTCTTTTAAATCAGAGCAGTATCACATTAAATGTTGAGCTTTCTGAAGATGCACTGAACCTGGATGAAGTAGTTGTTACAGGAACATCGGTTGCAACGAGCAAAAAGCAGTTAGGAAATGCCATCTCCACGGTTTCCGCAAAAGAGCTTGAGGGCGGTGCGGCTACCTCGATCGATCAGGCTTTAGCCGGAAAAGTATCGGGTGCGCAGATCTCCCAGAATTCAGGTAATCCTGCGGGCGGTATCAGTGTGCGCCTACGCGGAAACAGTACGATATCCGGATCAAGTGACCCGCTGTATATTGTGGATGGTGTTATTGTGAATAATAGTTCATCAGAGCTTCTTGACCTTGGAGGCTACACTCAAAACCGGCTTGTAGATATTAACCCTGCGGATATCGATCGTATCGAGATCATCAAGGGAGCTGCAGGAGCTGCAATTTACGGATCACGGGCAAGTAATGGAGTTGTACAGATCTTTACCAAAAAAGGTAAATCAGGAAAACCGGTGATCAATTTTACTACTCAGTTTCGTGTTAATGAGTTGAGGAAAAAACTCGAAACGAATGAATATCCATTCCGTTTTACAAACACCACCGCATCAGATTTAAGTCAGGTACCTGTAACCCGTTATGATCTTCAGGATCTTGTTTTCAAGACAGCCTATGGTTCTGAGAGCAATATTTCCGTTTCGGGCGGTACCGATAAAACGCAATACTATGTTAGCGGTGGGTTTTTAGGTAATCAGGGGATCATCAAGAATACTGATTTCAAAAGGGCTACAACCCGCTTAAGACTGGATCAAAGGTTTAATGATAAGATCAAATTGAGCATGGGTGCCAGCTATTCCTACAGTGGAAGCGCTGAGATTCCTAACGGAGGTATCAGTTCAGCCTACGGAGCTTTAACAGGATTTATTTTTGCTAATAACTTCATAAACCCGTATCCTGATGGGGCAAGCGGTGCTTATCCTTCTCTTGCTCCAACCGGCTTGTTAAGAACCAATCCGCTCGAAGCAGTTAACCGTTTTGATTTCAATCAGCAAACAAGTCGTTTTATTGGTGATATTCAGTTAAATATTGAACCAATCAGTAACCTGTCGATCAATTATACATTAGGTTTCGATAATTCTACTCAGCTGGCAACAGCATATATTCCAATAGGCAACACTACACCTACGAATAATTCTGGTTTTGCCAGGAAGGGAGACAGGCTAAACCTGCTGCTTAATAATGATGTGAATGTGGCTTATCGTGCTAAACTTGGATCTCAAATTGAATCAACGACATCAGTTGGAGCAACGGCTCAGACAGAACGTGTTAACTTCAATATTATCACAGGTACCCAGCTTAGTCCTGTCAGTCAGGCAGCGTCAAGCGGTGCGTCGATCACAACGAGTGATATAAAATCCACTATCAATATTTTAGGATTTTATGCTCAGCAAACTTTTGGGCTCAGAAATAAGATCTATGTAACAGGAGCGATCAGGAATGACGTTTCTTCATCATTCGGTGAAGCTAACAGGTGGCAACTTTATCCTAAAATAAGTGGTACATATATTTTATCTGAAGAAGGCTTCTGGAAAAATTCTTCCCTGGCTTCTGCGATCCCAAGCTTAAAATTAAGGGCTTCCTATGGACAGTCTGGTAACTTAACGGCTATTGGCGCTTACGATCGTTTCAGTAATTACGGATCAGTTTCTTTAGGCGGTCTTCCCGGTGTTGTTGCCCCAACACAATATGGAAACCCGGACATTAAGCCGGAACGTCAGACTGAGAAAGAGATTGGCCTGGATGCAAGTTTCCTTAAGGACCGCTTAGGACTTGAAATTTCCTTCTATGATAAAGCAGTAAAAGACTTGCTTCTGCCTGTAACTTTAAGGCCGTCTTCGGGTTATTCAACCCAGTTTCAGAACATCGGAAACATGACAAACAGAGGATTTGAGATATTACTGAGGGGTGTTCCTGTTCAAAGCAGCAATTTCAAATGGAACTCAACGCTCATATTCTCCAAG
>JBAZCD010000156.1:0-6883 GCA_041671205.1 Pedobacter sp. | reverse complement strand
TTCCCATTGTTATACTTTTTACCCCATTTTTCACTTAGTTCGGCTGTTCTTGCATACTCATCAGCTATAGATACACTGCCTGAATCACCGAATGGGCTTAGAAGGGTATTTTTGATCATTTTATGACTACGCAATAATTGCTGAACATTATCTCCTGCCAGAACTCCTCCTGTACCTGAAATCCCACCTATATCAAATCCCAGCTGCCCGGCCAGTCCAGACAAGAGAGAACCTCCGCCACCTTTTGCTTCTTCCACAACAAATGTGAGACGTGCGGTGTAAGTAACGGGTTTATACCATGCGTATGCTATCCCCAATCCGGCACCCAAAATACAGATCCCCGCCAGTTTAATCTTATTTTGCCATAGATACAAAATATCTTCTTTTCGCTTATCAAAGATCTGCTTAAACGAAAATTCCGGCTCATATGGATAGTTGTCCTGCTTCATATTATTTGTTTAAGATAGCTATCAAACCGATGAGTGCGGTTACTGCAGAGGTTATTCCCGAAATTTCGGCGAAACCTAATTTGAATTTGTTATCAGGATTTTTGTTTGGAACAATGATTGTGCTTCCCGGTTTTACTGAAGGGTAGTTTCGGAAAATTAAGAAGTTACGGACCGGTTTATTCAATCCGTTCGGATATTTGATGTAGGCTCCTTTAATTCGAGAATCCTCATTAACTCCGCCTGCAGAATTAATATAATAATTGAATCTTCGGCCCTGATAACTGATATACTGAGGATTATTGACAGCCCCCGAAACCTGTACGAATGATATTATTCTCGGAATATAAATACTGTCTCCCGGAAGCAGGATCATGCTTTTACGTGTAACAGGATCTATCGTACTTTGAGCCAGATCCAGGTCTACTCTGATTTTATTTCTGTAAATCTGTGCACTTTCCAACGAACCGTAAGGGCTTAATCCACCTGCTCTTTGAATGAAATCGAGAGCAGTTTCATCTCTTTTCTGAACCGCATATTCGCCGGGAAATAAAACTTCTCCCTGTATACTGATATTTCCTAATGGTCTGAAATTAACAAGCCTTGGAACATTGATATAATCGAGTGCCTGAAGTTCAATATCATTAGCATTCTGCCCGACCTTATCCATATTCACAGTAAAGGTTTCAACAAGCTGATTAGCTACACTGTCTGAGGTATTTTTAATGATCCTTGAAATTTCAATATTATGCCCTGCCGCCTGTTCATTCAGACCACCCGAAATCGCGATCACATCAGAGAGCTTCAGACCTTTGCGGTACAGAATTGTACCCGGGTTCTTAACATTTCCATTGATCGTAACGTATTGATCTGTAATGAATTCAGACCGGTTTTGGATCATAATAGAGTCTTCCTTAAAGAGTGGAATATCTGATTTGCCCGCCATGATGGTTTTAGGGTCAAACGATATAAATTCCTTCTCCAGATTAGGTAAAGTACGTTTGATATATGCTCTGTCCAGGTAGGCTTCTGGTTTTAATCCATCTGCCTTTTTTAAGAGTTGCGAAAGGCTAAATCCTGCACTGAGTTCATATACCCCAGGCCTGTTTACCGCTCCCTCAAGAATCACACGATTGGTATATTTGTTTTGTATGGAACCGATTTCAACCTTATCGCCATTTCTGGGAACAAAGTCGCTGAACAGGCTTGCCGGAACATCTTTAACTTCGCGCTCGAGTTCATTGATCTGGTCTATTTTAGCCATACTCCGGTATGCAATATCGGTATACCCACCTGCATACCTGATCAGGTCATCCAGTTGTTCATTCGGTTTTAATTCATAGATGGCAGGTCTTTTAACCTCACCCTGAATAGATACCCTTTTTTGATAAACCGGGAAGTGGATCACATCCTGATCTTCAAGGCGGATATTTCCGCTCATTAATCCTTCCTGAAGGAAAGTGTAAAAATCGACTGTTTTGTAAATTTTATTATTACGGATAAGTTCAATATTACGCAGAGAGCCATTCAGTGAGGGACCTCCGGAAAGATATAAGGCATTGAAAAGTGTGGAAAGTGATGAAATGGTATATGAGCCTGGCGTTTTTACCTCGCCTATCAAAGTGACTTTTATAGTTCGTGTATTTCCCAGGTTAATACTGACCTGGCTCCGGCCCGTATTCAATGCAGGATATACTTTTGCCATCTTGTTCCTGATCAGACTGGTAGTCTGTTCAATGGTAAAACCATTGACATAAACTATTCCGGCATAGGGTATTTGCAGGTTACCTTCAGTACTGATCTTTGAGCGAACACTGCTTTCGTTAAGTCCGGTTAACAGGATGATCAGTTCATCACCGGGACCTAAAACGTAACCTTTCGGAGTGGCTACATTAAAATCAGGATCAAATTTGATATTAAGCTGATTAAAAAAATCGGTACCGTAGATACTGAGTCCGGCAGATTCACCCGGTTTTGCACCTGAAATAGCTATCGGTTTGCTTATTATATTGATCGTATCCCTGCTAAAGTCAATATCATCTTTTTTGGCAATTTCTGCAATTTTTACCCCGCCTCTGTTCAAGCCTAGCAGACTAATTCTTTGTTTGAAGAGATTTACTTCGATCGGATCCATTCCTCTTTGCTCCAAAAGCTTGTATGCTTCCTGCTCAGGAATACCCAGATCTTGAATTTTTTTCCAGACTTCAGATATCTGGGCATCAGTAAGTAAACTTACTTTTACAGTTTGAAGTTTATCAAGAGGTAAACTTCCCTGTGCATTAGCCTGCTGAAATGAGAAAAGCAGTCCGATAAAAAGTATATATAAAAGGTATTTAATACGCATGAAGATCAGTTTGATAGCTGTAAATATAAATATTTAATATAATAAGCGTTCCCGTTTAAATTTTGCCCGTGATAGCTATAAATATCAATCGGTTAACCTGCAATAATTAAAAACCATATGAAATACCAAATCTGAACTCCTGAGGAACTGCTTTAGGCTGTAATGCCGGACGTATTATGCCTCCCTGTTTATAAAAAGAGCCTTTTATGTTCAGATTGTTTAACAGTTCATACCCGGCTTCGATCAATAATTGTTTTTGAATTTCGACTTTTGAGTTTAAAAATCCGGGCTGAGGCTCAGCGTAGTACTGATCCTCCAAATTTTCATCTTCGCCTTTTCGTATATAGTCCAAACGAATCTTTGTTGACAAACGGGGAAGCGGGTTATATTTTAACCAGGCTGTTAGCCTGTCTGCATTCTGGCCGATCCAGTCTCCTATTAAATAGTTCTGATTCGTATACGTTTGTGCAGGAATCAGGTTCTGATAAACAAAAGGGTTGATCCTCGTATATTCCATACCAAAAGTTAAATATGGAACCAGGAGATCCGTAATGGATGCACCTGCATTAAATCCAAGCTGATTTCTGCTTTTTTGCTTGTTGAGGACTTCAGACATTCTGATCTCGTCAATAAACAGTGTTGCGTAGAGATGTGTTCCCCGGATATGATTTCTTGAACTGGCCTGAAAAAAGAACTGTCCGTTTGAACCTGAGTTAATTTTGTATCTGCTTGAACTCTGATCGTAAGCCTTAAAGTACATAACAGGAATCAGATAGCCTGCATTTAGTTTATCGCTGTAAATGATTGATTCACCAATACTCAATGCCAGGCCTTTTAGAGGGAAGAAATTGACACTATGGGTTGCCATAAACTTCGATACATAAAGTTCTCTTTCAGTTCCATAGATCTGATTTCCCTTGGGGTAAGTTCTGGCAGAGTCAACAATTGCTGAGTGCAGCCAGTTGTGTGCATAATGGAATTTAAGCCATTTCAGGGGCTGGTAATCCAGCCGAATAAAAGGATAAGAAGGAGACTTATCCGACATGACCAGCCTTCCGTTTTCACCATATCCCCATTGAAGTTGATCAGATCCAAAACTTAAAGAGCCTTTTCCTAATTCATAAGCAACACTCCCGCGAAAGTTGGTATAGTTCAGGCTTTTTCGATTAATGTCGATATTTTGTGTCTTAACCATACCCGTCTCATTTGAAAACTGTTTGAGGGTGTCAATTCCATTTCCGATTTCAGTTATTTCGGAAAAATAAGCCTGAAAAGACAAGTTTTTATTAATATGACCCCAGAATTGAAGTCCGCTGGTATTTTTGAGTATACTTTTTCCCTGTCCTATAGTGGTTTCCATCCCGGTTACGGGGTCTCCTCTTAAAACAAAACCATCGTTATCAACTGTTAAAAATCTCCATCTGCCATACTGATCCTTTTTTAAGAAAGTTGAGCTATCAGCTCTGACCGGATTAAATTCAGCATATTCCCTCAGGTAAAAGCTTAGTTCCTGCTTTTCGATGTCTGATAATTTGTGTGAAGAATCCTGCAGTGAAGACAGTTTGGAAGCGATCTCCTTTCTGCTCAGGGGAAGAATGAAGTCTGCAATTTCTATATTACCCTTTTGTGCCTGCCGGGATATGAAGCTATAAACCGGAAGTTTTGGATTTTCCCATACCACCTGGGCTTGAGCATCAGCAATACAGATCTGAATAAAGGCAAACACTATTAGTCCGATATGATATATCCAATTCTTTTTGTTAGTACGCATTCTGATCTCCTTTTATCGTAAGAATAATGGTCTGTAATACAATCTGACAATCCATCCAAAAGGTCCAGCTGTGTATATAGTAAAGGTCATAATTTACCCTGCGCTGCATGGAGCCCGGCGCAGAGGTCTCACCACGGCATCCGTTTACCTGGGCATATCCGGTAATGCCGGGTTTGACCAGATGTCTTAGCATATAGCGATCTACATTTTGTACAGATGATATATTTAGGGGTGTAACATGGGGCCTTGGACCAACTACAGACATATTCCCTTTAAGTACATTCCAAAACTGTGGTAATTCATCAATGTTCCATGCTCTAAAAAATTTACCCAGAGGGGTTATCCTCCGGTCATTTTTTGTTGCCTGCATGAAATCTCCATTCTCATCAGTTTCAGGGCTTCCATAATACATGGTTCTGAATTTATAACATATTATTTTTTTGTTATTCAAGCCCCATCTTTCCTGTTTAAAGAATACAGGCCCTTTTGATGTAAGTTTGATCAGTAAAGCTATGATCGGCATGAACCACCAACCGATCAGTATAAAAAATATTATTGAAAATAATAGGTCAAAAAGCCTTTTCAATACTTTGTTAGGCAGCCTGTCCTGCGGTAAGGATCGGAAGTTAATAACAGGTAAAAGTCCGATAGTGTTGATACTGATATTACTGGCAGCGTATAAATACAAATCAGGGATCATCCGAACCCGTTTTGCATGGAAGTCACATGCTTCAATACAGGCGCTAATGTGCTGGTGCTGAGCATTGGGTAATGCTATAATTACTTCATCCACAGGAACTTCTGCAAGTATCTTATTAAGATCACTGATTTTACCCAGGTATTTACAACCATTCAGTTTTGTGTTTTCATCATCCAGAAATCCGATGCATTTATAGCCATAATAGGTGTGCAGATTAATCGTATCGTAGAAATCTTTTGCGGCAGGTGTTGAGCCTACAAGGATAATTTGCTCCTGAAGCCTGCCACTGTAAAAAATACTATGCAGGTATTTTCTGAACAGGTATTTGAAGGAAAGGACCAATATAAACAGAAGCGGAAAGTACAGGAGCAGGAAATTGTTGCTTAACTCAATTTTATTCCGGAAGAAAAATAAACAAGATGTTAGAGTAATTGCAAAAATTATTAGTGTAACCAGTACATATATAATTTCTTCAGCGAATTTATTTGACCGTAAATCTCTGGATAATCCGGAAATCTGGGCAGCACTATACCAGGCAATGATCGAGAGTAGTAAAAAAATAAAAACAAAAGATTCCTGCCCGGAATGGATATGCCTGGCAGTTAAATAATCTGCCACCCAAAAGGACAGGATAAGCAGCGGGGTATCAATTAAATATCTGAATCCGTTATATAAAAAATAAGGTCTCGTCATGAGAATTATTTTTTTGATTTTGAATGGTACAACTCAACCATGACCTTTTGATAGGCTTCTGTAACACAGTCCCAGTTGTACTTATCTGTTAATCCTGAACTTACCGTCGACCTTAACTGTTTTACTAATAATTCATCCTTCTCAAGATTCTTCATGCATTCTTTTATAGATCCGGTATTCTCTTCAAATAACAAGCCAAATTTACCATTTGTTAACATTTCACGATTAAAACTTGTATCTAAGGCAAGTATAGAACAATTATTGGACATGGCTTTAAGCATGGCCGGGTTTGTACCACCATATTTATGTCCATGAATATAAGAAAAGCAGTTCTGATAAAGAGCCATAAGTACATCACTGTTGCGAACATATCCAACAAAGTGTACTTTTTCACCTGCAAGTTTTTTCAGATCTTCCGCATATTTGTCCCTGTAGGGAACATCGCCAACAACTACTAATTTTTTTTTTGATGCGGATTCAAGATATGCTTTGATGATCAGATCTGCATTATTATCAGGGATCAAACGTCCCACGATCAGGTAATAGTCATCCGGAATGATCCCCAAAGGATTCAGAAGTGATGGATCTGATTTTTTGAAAGGAGGAGCCCCGTATGCTATAACAAGAGAATCCTGTTTAAATTCTTTAAGATAAACATCCCGCATGGCATCAGCATCGGTAATGATCAGATCATATAGTTTTGTGGCAAGTTTTGCCGCAAGCCGGAAATAAGCTGCTCCGGGGCCTTTCCATTTAGGTCTGAGCCACTCCATTCCATCTACATTGATCATTGTTTTTTTGCCTGTGATCTTTGGTATCCATCCCATTGGGCCGGCAGCCAGATTTACGACAAAAATTATATCGACCCGGCTAAAAGTAGCATGAATTATAGACAGGAAGGAGTGTATAATCTGATTCAGCGATTTTGT
>JBAZCD010000155.1:0-6886 GCA_041671205.1 Pedobacter sp. | reverse complement strand
CCAAATACTACATTTAATGCGACTCTGCAATATCGTCTTAGAATTAAGACAATTGCTGGTAAGGAATATCTCTCAGACCTGATGTCGGTACGTACTACGCCTGCAATTGACAGTTTGAACTGGAGAAGAGAAAGGGAAGGTGTCGGTCTTTATATTGATGCCCATGATAGCAATAACAATACAAAATATTATCAATGGGATTATTTAGAGACCTGGGAACAGCGCTCGGTTGGATATTCGGATTACGTTTATAAAGATAGTAGGGTTCAAAACAGGGATTATTTAGAATCTCTTAAAATTTTCACCTGCTGGAAGAACGAAGCATCGACCAATATTCTGATCAGCTCAACTACGAAATTAAGTTCAGATGTTGTGGATGATTTTCAACTTGCGTTGATTCCAAACCGTTCAGAGAAATTGGGTGTTCGTTACAGCATCCTGGTCAAACAGTATGCAATTGGAAAAGAGGCTTATGATTATCTCACATTAATGAAAAGGAATTCTGAACAGTTGGGTTCACTTTTTGACAATCAACCCACAGATATCATAGGGAATATCAAGTGTATCAGCAACCCGGATGAAAGGGTAATTGGATTCCTGAATATTTCCCAAATTATTGAGAAGAGGATTTTTATTAATAATAGTCAGTTACCCTCCTGGAATTTTAGTCTGGTTTGTGAACCAATAGTGATTAGAAATCATAAGGATAGTTTGAGTAATGCTTTTTCATCCGGGGCGCTTTTAATTACTACTTACAATTTAAGTTCTTTCGGTACAATTGTATCATATAATGGAAATACAGCATTATGTCTTGATTGTCGTACAAGAGGGGGCAGTTCTGTTAAACCTTCATTTTGGTAATCGTAATAAATAAACAGCTTTTAGCAATGCAAAAATCAGTAAAAACAGTTAAGCAAAAGTTCTTCAGGATACTGGGGATGCTATTACTGATTGCATGTTTTTCTGATGCATTTTCACAATCTTTTAACCAGGATTCAGTTACTAATCGGTTTGCTCGGTATTCAGAACAAAACCTTCAGGAAAAAATTTATGTTCATACTGACCGTGAGCTTTATCTGGCAGGTGAAATACTATGGTTTAAATTGTACAATATAAATACAGCTTCCAATACATCGGTTGATTTCAGTAAAGTTGCATACGTTGAGATCATTGATAAAAATCTAAAACCTGTTTTGCAAGCGAAAATTGCAATTGATAAAGGCTCAGGTAGTGGATCTTTATATTTGCCGGTTTCACTATCCAGCGGAAATTATCAGTTCAGAGCTTACACAAGCTGGATGAAAAATTTCAGCCCGGATTTTTATTTTGAAAAAAATATCAAACTTGTAAATACTCTGACGAAACCTGAGAAGAAACAAGCTCTGAATGAAGAATTGAATTATGATATTCAGTTCTTCCCTGAGGGTGGGAATATGGTCGAATCTTTGCCTGCAAAGCTTGCTTTCCGTGCGATTGATAATCAGGGTATGGGTATAGAATTTAGAGGAACCCTTGTAGATGAAAATAATAATAGCCTTTTGAGTTTCAAACCTCTGAAATTCGGCATTGGTTCCTTTTCTTTTACTCCTGAAAATGGTAAAACCTATAGAGCGCTTATAGAAATTCCCGGATCGAAAACTATCATTAAGGAATTGCCTTCTGTTAAGACGGGTTATGTTCTGCAGATTGAAAATGCAGGTAAGGAGCAGATCAAGGTTAAAATTCAGGCCAATGAAGGTTCCTCAAATCAGCAGCTTGTTTTATTTGTGCATACCAGGCAGAACAAAAAGCTAAGTGAAAGTATCACTCTAAATGGGGGTAAGGCAGAGCTTTTGATTGAAAAGAAGAAGCTTTCTGAAGGAATATCACAATTTACACTATTCAATACTTCGGGCAAAGCCCTTGCTGAACGACTCTATTTTATCCGTCCTTCCAGTCAATTAAATTTGGGTATTAAAGCCGACGAGTCAGCTTATTCAACCCGTAAAAAAGTAAGCCTTGAATTGATTTCAAAAGACGAAAAGGGTCTTGATACGGATGCTGATGCCTCTGTTTCAGTATTTGCTTCAAACGGAAGTATTTCAGATGAAGCTGATATTTTCAATTATTTGTGGTTGAAATCAGATTTAAAAGGAAATATAGAATCGCCTGCCTACTATTTTAAAAATAAAGATGCGGTAGCCGATGAAGCTCTTGATAACCTGATGCTGACCCATGGCTGGAGAAGATTTGTATGGCAGCATATGCTGACAAAAACAGCCCCTGCATTCGAATTCCTTCCTGAAATAGATGGGCATATCATTACCGGACGGATTATTGATACCAGAACGGCTGCACCTGTAAAAAATATATTGGCTTATTTATCATTACCGGGCAAAAAACTTCATCTCTATGGGGGCAGAAGCAATAATACCGGACAGGTAAAATTTTATACCAGAGACATTTTTGGTCCGGTGGAAATTGTTGCCCAAACAGATACACAGCAGGACTCCACTTACCGGGTAGAAATTTTGAGTCCATTTTCAGAAAGGTATTCTGCTGCAAATCCGGCAGCATTAAACCTGACTGAAGATCTCAGAAAGCAGCTTCTTATTCAAAGTATGGGCAGCCAGGTTCAGAATGTGTATGCTGCCAATAAATTGAGGACATTTTATCCTGCTCTGGTGGATAGCAGCGCATTTTATATTAAGCCCGACAAAAGCTATCTGCTTGACAATTTCGTGCGGTTCAATACAATGGAGGAGGTGCTAAGGGAGTACGTAGCTGAAGTACCGGTTACAAGGCTGAAAGATGATTTTTCAGTATGGGTAAGTGTCAGGCCTCATCTTGTTGATGTTCCCAGGAATGTTAAACCTCTCATCATACTGGATGGGGTTCCTATATTCGATTCAGGGAATAAGATCATAAAATATGATCCGAAGAAAGTTCGTGTACTGGATGTGGTCGCCCAGAAGTACTTCCTCGGTTCGATTGGTTTTGAAGGCATCTTAAATTTTACCACATATAAAGGCACACTGCCTGATTTTCAGCTGGATACCAGGGCTACCATCATGGATTATGAAGGACTACAGCTTAAAAGGGAATTCTATTCTCCGCTCTATGAAACAACCGGTCAGTCTGCAAGCAGGATACCGGATTTCAGAAATGTATTGTACTGGTCGCCCGATATTAAGATCGATTCCACAGGCAGAAAAACCATTAATTTCTACACTTCCGATCAGGAGAATACCTATACCATTATGTTGCAGGGGCTCAGCTCCTCAGGAAAAGCCGGATCAGCATCATTTAATATTCAGGTGAAGAAATAGTCCTGTTTCAGGAAGTATATACCAATTAAATTGCGGTCGGCGGATTAAGATTATTTTGTAATTTGTGAGATCAATTATTTAACTCATATACCATGATCCTGCAGAAAATAAAAACCGGTAAATGCTGCCAGCTTTCTCTTTTTTTATTGTTTTTATTCAGCTCTTTTAGCGGAACAGCGCAAAATGTGAACCAGGTGAAGGATTATAAAATCAGTTTGCAATGGCAGCCTGTTCAAAATAATTTTGAAGGCAGAGATCAGTCATTATCTGTCTTAAGCATTACGAATGGTTCTGAGCATGACCTGGCTCCCTATGGCTGGACTTTATATTTTAATTACAACGGGGATTTTCTGAAACCGGACAGCAGAGGGTTTACCATTTCTTTCGTCAATGGTGATCTATATAAAATTGAACCTAATGCGGCATCTGATGGAATTTCTGCCGGAGCAAGGATCGATTTTCAAATGATCAGATCAGGTAAAATTGATAATGTTACTCAATCTCCGCAGGGGTTTTATATAGTTTTTAATGAGGCACCCAATAAGGCTATTCCTGTAAAATGTGCTTATCCTGATCCAAAACCTGAGTTTTTGAATTCACTTCCTTCATCCAAAACCTGGATGAATCCTTCTTTTGTTTACTCCAGGAATCAGGAAGTTCAGAATATAGCGGCAATAAAATTACCAAAGATATTTCCTTCTCCTGTTGAATACCGGGAGGTTTCAGAAGAGTTTAGCATACAGCCGAACACATCTGTTTTTGCCGATCAATTATTTGCGAAGGAAGCGTCTTATCTGATCGATGAGCTTGGAAAAGTGCTCAGGTCTAAACCTCAGATCAGCAAGGTCTCAGACAATTCAAATGAGATTATTCTTAAAAATGATCCAAAACTTGCCCCTGAAGCATATACGCTGAATGTCTCTTCAAATTCAGTTTTGATCAGGGCTTCAGATCCGGCAGGAGTATTTTATGGTATTCAGTCACTGAAGAGCTTAATGCCTCCTTTGAGCTGGAAATCAAAACAGCCGGCAGTTAAAATTCAGGCTGTCGAAGTAAAAGATCAGCCACGCTTTGGATACAGAAGTTTTATGCTGGATGTAGCCAGAAATTTTCAGCCAAAGGAAGAGATCCTGAAGGTGCTGGATCTGATGAGTTTATATAAGCTGAATGTTTTTCATTTTCATTTTTCTGAAGATGAGGGCTGGAGGGTGGAAATTCCATCACTTCCCGAATTAACACAGGTTGGAAGTGTAAGAGGACATACTTCTGATAATAAGAGTAAGCTTCAGCCGGCTTTTGCTTCAGGAGGTGTTGCTGATCAATTGCCGGGAAGTGGTCATCTGAGCAGAAAAGATTTTATAGAAATGCTGAGGTACGCAACAGCAAGGCATATACAGGTGATACCTGAAATTGAATCTCCCGGACATGCACGCGCGGCAATTAAAGCCATGGAAAACCGGTATGAAAAGTTCATGAAAGCCGGTAAAACTGCAGAAGCTTCGAGATATCGATTGACCGATCCTCAAGATAAGTCAAAATATCGTTCAGTTCAGGGCTGGGAAGATAATGTGATGGATGTAGCCTTGCCTTCGGTATATAGTTTTATGGAGAAAGTAACAGATGAATTGATTTTGATGTACAAAGAAGCAGGAGCTCCTTTAAAAACAATTCACTATGGAGGAGATGAGGTTCCGGCTAAGGTCTGGGAAAAATCTCCAGCTTATCTAAAGCTAAAAATCTCGAATCCTGAAATAAAATCTACTGATGACCTTTGGTATTACTATTTCGGGAAATTAAATGCAATGGCTAAAAAGCGTGGCTTATTTGTTTCAGGCTGGGAAGAAGCCGGGATGCGTAAAACTACTCTGGATGGTAAATCGCATTACATCGCTAACCCTGATTTTGCTGACGATCATTTTCAGCTGCATGTATGGAATAATGTGATTGGCTGGGGGGCTGAAGACCTCGCATACAGATTAGCCAATGGTGGCTATAAGGTTGTTCTGTCGCCTGTTTCCAATCAGTATTTTGATCTGGCATATAACAGTTCTTATTATGAACCCGGTTATAAATGGGGTGGTATGGTTGACGTGGATAAACCTTTTTATTTCATTCCCTTTGATTTTTTGAAAAATGTAAAGGAAGACGGGCAGGGCCGGCCGATTAAAAATCCGGATCGGACTAAAATGATCAGGCTGACAGATTATGGCAAATCAAATATTGTAGGATTGCAGGGTTTGTTATGGTCTGAAAATAATGTTACAACAGAGAGGCTGGAGTACATGATGCTGCCAAAACTATTGGGACTGGCTGAACGGGCATGGGCACAGGAACCTGAATGGGCAATAGGGGAGTATTCTGCATTAAACGACCTTTATTATACTAATGCATGGACTTTGTTTTCCAATATTCTTGGGAAACGTGAGTTGCCGCGTTTGAACTATTATCATGGCGGGTATTCTTATCGTATCCCGGAGGTTGGGCTGAAAGTTGAGAATTCCAGGGTATTTGCCAATATTCAAATCCCTGGACTTGAGATCAGATATACAAAAGATGGATCAGATCCTGTATCCGGCAGTACTTTATATACCGGACCTGTTGTTGAAAAGGGGAAATTACGTTTCGCAGCTTTTGATGTGGCTGGAAGGAGAGGAAAGGTGATGGAGGTTGAGAATAAATAGTTGCCCGCATTACACATTCGATAGTTCAATTCATCGGATGAGTGTAGTCATGAGATGAAAAAGAGCAGGTTAGCAACCATTAATCAATTTGATACCTAAATAAAGCCTTCTGTATCAATAACATCTTTCCTGTTGGAAATCAATGATAGAGGTCATTGTAAATGCTGATATAGATCAAGGTCCGTTCTGCCTGAAACAGTAATTTTATATCAGAGATTTATTCTCCTTTAACAAACAATAAAAACAGATGATTATGGCAACCGGATTCAAAAAAAATGCGAGCAGCGAATCAGCAATTTATGGTCTGGGCTTTCTTGGGGCTCTCTTTTATTTTATTCAGCATGCGAGTAGCTTCTGGATGGGGACTTTGGGTTTCATAAAAGCACTGATCTGGCCGGCAGTTCTTGTTTACAAGTTACTTGAGTTTCTAAAAATGTAGGTTAGTCAGAATTGTATTGAGTTGCAGGGAATGTGACTTTCTTGTTTTGGGGAAGTCAGCTTTCTGCAAATGGCCAGTTTAAAATATTACCCATAAACAAGAGATTATGAAAACAATAAAATCTTCATTAATATTCTTTATTTCCCCTTTACTGATTGTATTCTTCTTGTTTGCGTCACTAAATCTCTCTGCTCAGGAACATGCTCTTCAAAATGAGATGTCAGCACATTCTTTCAGACCATTGAGAGCAAGTTTGGCGATGTACCATACCTATATAGGAACTGAAACAGCAGGAGACAAAAAGTATCTGATCGTTCCTTCTCTGGGTTTTGATCTTGAATATTGGTTTAATGAAAAGTTTGGTATCGGGTCGCACAATGATTTGGAATTGATCAGTTTTGAAGTT
Organism: Pedobacter sp.; assembly: GCA_041671205.1. Classification (GTDB taxonomy): domain Bacteria; phylum Bacteroidota; class Bacteroidia; order Sphingobacteriales; family Sphingobacteriaceae; genus Daejeonella. Next base: position 52 of record JBAZCD010000155.1, on the reverse strand, counting down.
GAAGAAGCGGGGCATACTATTTTGGAGAGGGAAAAGCCTCTATTATTAACCA
>JBAZCD010000154.1:0-6912 GCA_041671205.1 Pedobacter sp. | reverse complement strand
TATGCACCGACGGGGTCGGCGGCTCCCGACTTTTTTGGCGGCAGCAGAAAGGGCTCAAATTTATTTGCAAACACCTTACTCGCTTTGGATGCTACAACAGGCAAGAGAATATGGCATTATCAGTTTGTAAGGCATGATATCTGGGACAGAGATCTTCCTGCTCCTCCGAATTTGCTCACGATAAAAAGAAATGGGAAACGTATTGACGTAGTTGCTCAATTGACAAAGACAGGTCATGTTTTTGTGTTCGACAGGGAAACCGGAGTACCTGTTTTTCCTATCAGGGAAATGGCAGTTCCAAAATCACCGGTTGCAGAAGAAGAGGCCTGGCCTACGCAATCACTTCCAACCATGCCGGCTTCAGTCTCAAGGAATTTAATAACTGAATCTGACCTGAATACAGCTTCTCCCGATTATGATTCTTTGCTTCAGGTATTCAGGGGAACCGTAAAGGGCTTATTTCAGCCTTTGAGCGATAAACCTACGCTTGTAGTCCCGGGATTAAACGGTGGTGCAGAGTGGGGTGGTGCAGCAGCAGATAAGGATGGTATTTTATATGTTAATTCTAACGAAGTTCCGTGGATTGTTACCATAAAGTCAAACACAGGCTTGAGTGAAATGAGTCGTGGGCAGGCGATGTATGTTCAAAATTGTAGCCCCTGTCATGGTGTAGATCGGTTTGGCAACCCGGCAAGTGGTTTTCCTGCTCTGAACACTATCAAAAACAAACTGAAGAAGCTTGAAGTTCATGAGATTATTGCCAGGGGTAAAGGAAAGATGCCTGGATTTCTGCAAATTTCGGACGATGACAGGAAAGCGATCTTAAACTATTTGTTTGATGAAGAGAGTGAGAAAGATAAGCTTGCTTCAGCAAAGAATGTATTCGGCGCAGTTGAGCCCTGGGATCTGAAGGGTTACAGCAAATTTCTGGACAGCAATGGGGATCCGGGAATAAGACCGCCATGGGGAATCCTGACCGCAGTCGACCTGAATACCGGATTGCATAAATGGCAGGTACCTCTGGGAGACGTTAAGAAATATAAAGATCAGGGACTCGCATCAACCGGTACTGAAAATTATGGGGGCCCGATAGTTACAGCAAGTGGCTTGATCTTTATTGCTGCAACCAAGGATGGCAAGTTCAGGGTATTTGATAAGTTAAACGGAAAATTGTTATGGGAAGCTGATCTTCCAACGGCAGGGTATGCCACTCCAAGTACCTATATGGTTAATGGGATACAATATGTTGTAGTATCATGCGGAGGGGCAAGGTTAGGAGCTGCCAAAGGAGATTATGTAGTTGCTTTTAAACTCCGTAAATAAATTATTAATCAGCTGGCATATAGAACCAGGATCAGGCAACAAAGAATAAGGATCATTAATAGTTCACAAGTAATTAAGTAACGTTCTCATATCTCATATCTCACATCTCATATCTCACATCTCAACAATGAATACACCAATGAACACCGTTTTAAATAGAAATTCAATTCTGATAAAGTATGCCTTAACTGGTATATTTATTTTATGTGTACAGATAACCTTCGCGCAAAATGAAGGCCCATGGCTACAATACTCACCTCCTGCAGGACAGTCGAACGGTAAGCATATCGTTCTTGTTGGCGGTGATGAGGCCTACCGTTCTGAAGAGTCATTGCCGATGCTGGCTAAAATTTTAGCTGAGCGTCATGGGTTCCGCACCACGGTATTATTTGCTATTAATCCTGAAACAGGATTTATTGATCCGAATTATCATCAGAATATTCCCGGACTGGAGTTCTTATCAACGGCAGATTTGATGATAATTGCAACCCGGTTCAGAGAACTGCCGGATGATCAGATGCAGCATATTCATAAGTATTTAGTGGCTGGGAAGCCGGTAATTGGCTTGCGGACTGCTACACATGCGTTTTATTATAGCCGGAACCCAAATAATAAATATGCGAAATATGGATTTAAAAGTAACCTGAAGGGTTGGGAAGGCGGTTTCGGGAAACGTATTCTGGGAGAAAACTGGGTGAATCATCATGGAGCCAGTGGAAAGGAAGGCACCCGGGGATTAATAAATGGACTTGAGGTGGCAGATGCTAACCCGATCTTAAATGGAATTAACGACATCTGGACTACCACTGAAGTTTACGGTATTAAAAGTCTTCCCTCTAATTCTAAAGTGTTGCTTTGGGGCCAGGGAACAGAGGGTGTATCTCCTGCTGGACCGGGTATCTGGAAAAGATCCATTATGCCTGTTGCCTGGACCAGAACCTATTTGAGTGAGTCAGGGAAAAATGGCAGAGTGTTTACAACTACTATGGGTGCTGCGATTGATTTCATCAGTGAAGATCTGAGACGTTTGGTTGTAAATGCGGCCTACTGGACCGTTGGTATGGAAAAAAATATACCGGCAAAAAGCAATGTTGATTTTGTAGGAAAATATGAACCTACGATGTTTGGAATGGATGGATTTCAGAAGGGTAAAAGGCCGCAGGATTATAAATGATAGATATCATGCAAGATAAGTTCGTCTTCACCTTTTCTGCTGTTCGGGATGTTAGTCTGCGCATCCCGTACTCCTGATAAAAGCGGGTTTAAAACCCGCATCATCCGAAATTTGACATGCCTTGCAGAACATGTCGAACAGCGGAAGGTAAGCCTTTGTTGAATTAAATACCCATCATCAGATAGCCTGATTTATTTCTCATCATTGCTGGCGCACGCGTGCGCCCAATGTCATTATTTAAGCTTTGGCAGCCTATCATGACTAAGAGTTGAGGTATCTATTTTTGATTTAAATCAGATTCTTCGCTTCGCTACCCTTGACATCTTATAGAGGCTTATCAATTTCCCTTTAGTACTTCTCAAAGTTTTACTCTCGCCAAGACGCTAAGACGCAAATGGCTACAGCTTATATAAAATCATTCATTTTAGATGGTATATTTTGCGTCTCTGCGTCTTAGCGAGAGCTTTTTTTCATTTTCTTTTCCCTCTGTTCGGTGCTCTCACCGTTCCATAAGCATTCTCACATTCCTTGGTCGGTGAAAACAACCAAAGGCATGGAAACCCTAATACCGCAATCCTATCCTCTTTAAGTGCCTGTCATTCCTAATCAAAATTTTTCCAATTTGGATACTTGCAATAACAAAGTTCCTTAACTTAATGACATTGCGCGTGCGCCAGCAAGCGGGACTGACGAAGTCTCTTTCAGCTCGTCTATCTGGAATGGCGAAGACGAAATCGACCCTCTAAACGCACTGGTGATTTCGATTCGGAGATGATAAGATTTACGAATTTACCTCTCCGAATTGCTTGTAAAATTCGTCAATCACTCAATAAGCGACTGACGAAGTCTACTTTCCGCTCGGCTATGCGACTTCGTAAGCCGAACTGCTGGGATTTAACTTACTCATGCGCCATATCGGTTAAATTTGTCTTCGCAATTAGTAAGTCGGATTTGATTAAATATTGGAGACTTCAGTCCTTTCTCTCCCTGACTTAGATTGATTCCTATAGGATAGTTAGTGTCCAAAAAACACTCTGAAAGCAGATCTATGCAGGAAATGTTATGAAATAGGGTAATTTCTTAATTAACTGGTTTTCTGGAATATAGTATTATTAATATAAAGAGAAGTACTGGATCGAGGCTCGATGTAAGGTTAAATTTGATTTCACCTTAAACAATAATTAATTATGAAAAGTATTTTACTACTATTTCTCGTACTGTTTAGTACCTCGTACTATGCAAGTGCGCAAAATCGAACCGTTACCGGAAAGGTAACTGATTCGAAAGGAGAAACTCTTCCGGGGGTCAGTATTAAACTCAAAGGAACCTCAGTTGGGGCCACTTCTGGTACGGACGGAAGGTACACAATCAATGTATCGGGTAACAACAGTATTCTGGTAGTTACTTACATCGGTTTTGTAACAAAAGAAGTTGCCGTGAACAATCAAACTTCACTTGATATTGCTTTGACCAGCGATGTTCAGGGATTGGAAGAAGTAGTTGTTGTGGGCTATGGTACTCAGAAAAAAGTGAATCTAACGGGTTCTGTAGCCTCCGTATCCGCTGAACAGTTGGAAAAAGAGCGGTAACCAAATCTTCTCTTGCCTTACAGGGTCAGATGAGTGGTATTCAGGTGCGGCAAGGCGGAGGAAACCCCGCGAGCAATGGAGCTTCTCTGGTTGTCAGGGGGCAGGGAACATTTAGTGGAGCGGGTACTAATCCGCTTGTCCTGGTTGATGGGATAGAGTCCTCCATAGATCTTGTTGACCCGAATGATATTCAGAGTGTTTCGATTTTGAAAGATGCAGCTTCTGCTGCAATTTTTGGTTCAAAAGCTGCAAACGGGGTTATTTTAGTTGAAACAAAGAAAGGAATTGTTGGGAAGCCGGTATTTACTTATAATTCATATGTAGGTAAAACAGAGGCAACAATGGTTCCTGAGATGATTAATTCATGGGAATATGCAGAAGTTATTAATCAGGTTTTTGCAGATGCCGGGGCAGCAAAGAGGTATTCTGATGCTGACATTGCAAAGTTTAAATCAGGAACAGATCCGGTGAACTTTCCAAATTTCGATCACATTGGTAATTTATTTAATTCAGGGAACGGTATTTCAACCCGGCATGATATGTCTGTCCGCGGAGGATCAGAACAAACACAATATATGTTTTCTTTAGGTTATTATAATGAAAACGGTATAATCACAAAAAATGATGCAAATCGCTATAATATTCGTGTAAACCTTGACAGCAGATTAAATAACAAGCTTAAGTTCAGTCTTAAGATGGCAGGAAATCTGAATAAGAATACTCAACCTTCCGGCATCAATGGTTTAGGCCTTGGAACTATAGTTGGGGGTGCAATGCGAAATGCAAATTCTATCCCGGGGAGAATGCCGGATGGCTTTTATGGAAGAAATGAGACACTCCATCCGGAAGCAGATCTGGAAAGTGCTTCATTTTTGCAAAATAAAGGCACTAATTTTTATACTAATGGTAGTGTAATTTGGGATGTTTTTAAAGATCTTAAAATTACCGGGCAGATTGGGCATACTTATGGAATTGGGCAATCTAAAGCCTATGTAGCTAAATATGCTATTACCCCAACGTATGGCAATGCTTTAAATAGTTTAAATGAAAATTGGACAAATGGTACTGCACTGACTCTTCAAACTATTGCCGAATATAACAAGAAGATAAAAGATCATTCTTTCTACCTGCTTGGTGGTGTTTCAGGCCAGTCATTTGATAATAGAGGCCTTGGCGCTTTCAGAGATGCATTTCCGAACAATAGCATTTACGAAATTAATGCAGGATCAACTGCCCGTGGAAGTCAGGCTGGAAGTGCCTCAAGAAATACATTGCAGTCTTATTTCGGAAGATTTAATTACAACTTCCGTGATAAATATCTGTTCGAGGCAAATGCCCGGTATGATGGATCTTCCCGTTTTCCAAAAGATAGCAGATGGGGCTTATTCCCTTCATTTTCAGCAGCATGGAGAGTGTCGCAAGAAAGCTTTTTCAAGGATGCAAAAGATTCAATGTCTTGGCTAAGCGACCTTAAATTTCGCGCTTCCTGGGGTAAATTAGGAAATCAATCCATTGGAAATTACCCTTATCAGGACTTACTGTCACTTGCGCCGGTTTACCCTTTTGGCAGTGCATTAAGTGCCGGTGCAGCGATAACTACCATTGCTAATAAAGACATCACATGGGAGACCACAACAGTTAACAATGTGGGACTTGATTTAGGTCTGTTTAATGATAAATTATCCCTTTCAGCTGATTACTTTGTAAAGACCACTAAAGACATTCTTTATAGTGTTTCTGTATCCAGCACTTTAGGGGCTACACCATCATTAACGAATGCCGGTTCAGTTGAAAACAGAGGATGGGATTTTAATCTGAATTATAGAAATGTTGTTGGAGAGTTTTCTTATGGAGTCTCTGCTATTTTCTCATTGGTTGATAATAAGGTAACAAAATTATCAAAGATCAATCAGGATATTGCCAGGGGACTGTTTGTAGGATATCCTATTGGTAGCGCCTACGGATTTAAAAGCGGTGGTTTATTCGGAAGCAACGCAGATGTTGCCGGTTATGCAACCCAGCCATTTGCAGATCAGGCGCAAGGCGGCGGGATTAAGTACTTAGATATCAGCGGTCCCAGCGGTACACCGGATGGTATTGTGAATGCAACCTACGATAGGGTTATCATTGGAAAACCCCTTCCTACTTCAACCTATGCACTAACCTTAAATGGAGGATTTAAAAATTTCGATTTTAATTTTATGTTACAGGGAGAAGGCGGAAGAAACGATCAGGTTAATCTTGGCCAGTTTTTCTTTCCTCTCGAAAACAATAGTAATGTGCAGCGGGATGCTTATGAGAACAGATGGACAGCTGCAAATCCCAATCCTAATGCTGCATATCCTAAACTGCGTAACATAGCTTCCGGGTTTTTTAACACCAACCGTGTTGATTTTTGGTATCGTGATGCTACCTTTTTAAGGCTTAAAAATGCTCAGATTGGATATACTTTGCCTAAAAAGATAATCAGCCGTGCTTCTATGAGTAGTTTGCGTTTGTATGTTAGCGGTGAAAATTTATTCACTCTTTCAGATTTCTATAAAGGTTGGGATCCTGAAATGCAAACGGGTGGTAGTGCCTGGTATTATCCTCTTAGCAAATTGTATGTTGCAGGTATAAGTTTGAAATTTTAATCAATTAATAAAATAATCGGATGAAAATATTTAATAAAATAAGGATAGTAAGTGCATGCATACTGATTTCTATAGTCAGTCTATCCGGATGTCAAAAAGATTTGCTGGATCAACAGCCATTAACAGAACTATCGGAAGGAGCTTTTTGGAGTAGTGAAGGGGATGCTATGCTGGCCTTAACCGGAATATACAA
>JBAZCD010000153.1:0-6916 GCA_041671205.1 Pedobacter sp. | reverse complement strand
CCTATTATCTTGCTACACAAGAATTTATGGCAGTAATATGGAGGTCTGACAGTCTCGCGTTTAAAAACCTGAAGAGCAGGATCTCTGCTCCGGTCTTAGCTGATCTGAAAGCTGAAAATGAATACTGGACAAAGTACAGAGGTACTGCGTCGAAATTGAGCGGTATTTTTTACGATAATTATCTCAAAGCAAACAAGCAGCCTGAAGGCTTAAGAACCTATAACAAAATGATCAGGCTCAGCATGGCATACTACAAAAAGCAAGGGCAGCTTAAACTTCCGGTACAGCTATCGCCCTAATGCTAGTTCACGGGCTTTGGTAGTAGTATAATATTTCGCGATCATATTAGGCACTTCCCATTCAGGCAATTTCCCTTCCTTCAGATACTGAAAGTACTTACTGGCTACCTGAGCAAAATGATCCTCGTGTCCAACTTTATATTTTTCAGGAATAATTACTTCCCAGCCTGTCTTGGTCTTCTTCAGTTCAACACCAGGATATTTGTCATTAATCTGCTCCAGATCTTTCATTAATGTCTCTTCAAATGCTGTCCTGTCGGTACCGGCGGCAGGTTCAATATACAATACCGGTTTAAAGTTCTGCTCTTTGCCCTGTTTGATTATCACACTGGCCCTGGTACCGCGCATTACTGAAAAATGAGTGTCTCCGGTTCCTTCAGGAGCCTGAAAATCCCAGGTGACCGATACTTTCGCATGTATACCTTTCAAACGGTAATTTATTTCGCCGTTCGAATATGGATTCAATACCCCATTTTTAACATCTGCTTTCAGGTAGTCAGGATACTCTTTCTTGAGCGTAACTTTTTCAAACTGGTCTAAAGTTAATTTGGTGGACCATCTTTTCGCAGATACAATTTCCACATCCTTTTTGTAATCAAGTTTCTGATCAGGAAAACACTCCCACTGAACCAGATCGACAAGGTGGGTCGTAATATCCGTAATTCCTTCTCCCTGCTGTTTTACATCAAAGAACCAGGCCGGCCTTACGAGCGGTTTCCCTGAAACATTCTTAAAGAAATAATGAACGCTTATTTTGGTAACCGAGGGATTCTCAGGAGTACCCTTTTCGAGCTCACCAAAAGCCGGAAGATGGGCAAACTCCTTTTGCAGGATGCTGTTGATCTCGTACCGCTCGGTCATGATATCATAAAGCAGCACTTTATTTTTTTGGGCCGATTCAAAAGCCTTAACCAGGGTATTAAAGCCCTCAGTATCAATTGCCATCGGCTTATCCGCCAGTACATTCAGACCCGAATCGACTGATTGTTTGATATAGTTTGTTTTCAGCCTATTGTTTCCCGCAATGACCACAACATTCCCTGCTTTTTCCTTAAACATTTTTTCCAGGTAATCATCACCTGTATATACTTTTTCGTTCCAGTTCGTCGGCTGTTCTTTTCTTTTATTATAGCTGCTGATCAAATTGAGATGGGCTTTGACTTCATCCCCGTATGGGGCATAAACATGCACCAGCGAATCAATTTCAGGAGACATCGACTTCTGGATCAATGCAGAGTGAAAATGTCCCGGATCCAATGTGATCAGACGGATACTGTGTTCTTTATTGTCCTCCATTTTTTCGGATTTGTTCAGGCATGCAACACTGAAAAGTATCATGCAATTTAATAAGAGCAGGTACTTTAGGATGTTCAGATCAGGCTTCTTCATTTTAATAAATTAAATTATTTTCTCTAATGTTATAGATTTTAATTTTGGAGAAAGCAGTTGTATTCCTCCGAATGCGATGAGATAAGCACAGCCCGCGAAGATGAACAGTGAAACATAGCTTCCGGTAGTTTGCAGCAGGAAGCCGCCTACCGTTGCGCCAAACATACCACCAACGGCACCCAGCATACTGCCAATACCAACAACAGAACCCACTACCTGCCTCGGAAACATATCAGTAGTGAGTGTAAACAGATTGGCCGACCAGGCAGAGTGCGCGGCCAGAGCAAGGCCGATCAGGCCAACAGAAACCCATATTTCTGTAGTTTGTGCAGCAAAGTAGACCGGAACAACACATAACGCAGATGCAAGCATGGTGGTTTTACGGCTTTTGTTAATTGACCATCCGCGTTTAATTAATGCAGATGAAGCCCATCCCCCAACAATACTGCCAAGGTCAGACATCAGGTATATCACCATCAGTATCGGTCCTATTTTATCAATCCCCACTTCATAATTTGTATAAAAGAACTTGGGTAAAAAGAAAAGGAAAAATGAGAATATGGGATGTGTCATGAATGCTCCAAATGCAAAAGCCCAGGTTTGTCTGAACTTTAATAGGTGCAACCAGGGAATTTTAATCTGAGATTCTGCAGGGTCACTGGTAATGTATTCCAGTTCTTCCTTTCCAAGTTTCGGATGCTCCTGCGGCGATTTGTACATCCACATCCAGAATATGACCCAGATAAAGCCCAATGCTCCGGTAATAATAAAAGTCATCTGCCATCCATAATGTATGGCAATAAAAGGAACTGTAAGCGGGGCAAGAATGGCTCCAACACTTGCTCCTGAAACGAAAATACCGGTAGCCAGAGCACGCTCTTTCCTGGGAAACCATTCAGAGACAGCCTTAAGCGCTGATGGAAAGTTTCCTGCTTCTCCCAATCCCAATAGAAAACGAACTGCAGCAAATCCAAATAATGATCCAACAAGCGCATGCAGCATGGTGGCAGTACTCCAAAACCCGATGGCGATCATTGAACCCATACGGGTACCGATCTTGTCTAAAAGATGCCCCATAAACAGGAAACCCATGGCATAAGCGGCCTGGAAGGAAGAAACTATAAAGCCATATTCTGAGTCTGACCAGGCGAATTCCTTTTGAAGCTGCGGCGCCAGGATACCTAAAACCTGGCGATCAACAAAGTTAATTGTTGTAGCCAGGAAGAGCATTGCGCAAATCTTCCAGCGGTACCTGCCAATTCCAGGTGTTGGGATTTTATTCATTTTTCAAACGGCAGAGATATTTTATAAAAACCGAGAAGCTCAATTTATAGAAACTTCAATATAACCTATACTTTCGGCTCCCAGCCTTTTTGATATTCTCTTGACCAGAGTTTCATTGCACCCGGATCATTCCTGATATGACCATTCGCCGGATCAATATTCAATGTTCTTCCTGTACGCTGAGCAATGTTTCCAAGCTGACAAAGAAGGGTACTCTTATGTCCGCCGTCAATGTCTGAAGCCAAAGCTGTTCCGCTCTTTATTGCACTAAAGAAGTTCTGAAGATGGAAAGCATCCAAAGCCTGTGAAGGACTGGTCAAACTACCGGTATCAACTTTAACTTCGTTCTTAGCTTCTTTAATGAGATTGTTTTTTAAGTCAAAAGCTTTATAAGCATTTCCGCCACCAATTACCAGAGTACCATTCTCACCATAGAAAATAACCCCTACAGTACTTCCTTCAATAGGGAATGGATTACAGCTTCTACCTTCCCATGATATGGTTGATTTATTAGCAAATTCGATACTGATATTCTGAGTATCAGGAGTTTCCCAATCATCCTGATAACGGTATCTGCCACCTGCTGAAGTTACTTTTGTCGGGTAATCTACCTGGAGTCCCCAGCGGGCAAGATCGATCATGTGCGTACCATTATTTAAAGCTTCTCCGGTACCCCAGTGCCAGAACCAGTGCCAGTTATAATGAATCAGGTTATCTTTCAAATCACGGCGCGGAGCCGGTCCCTGCCAAAGATCATAATCCAGCCAATCAGGAACGGCAATTTTCTTGCCTACTCCAATTGCCGCGCGGTTATTGGTATACCAGGTCTTAGCAAAATACGGGCGGCCAATGACACCCCCATGCAATTCAGCAATACCTGCAGCAACATTTGGCCATGAACGACGCTGATTACCCATCTGAATAACATTTTTGTGCTTTTTAGCTGCTGCAAGAAGTAATTCGCCTTCGTTCGGGTTATGACTGCATGGCTTTTCAAGATAAACGTGTTTTCCGGCAGCAGAAGCAAGTAAAGCTGCAGGAGCATGCCAGTGATCAGGAGCAGCGATCACAAGAGCATCAAGGTCTTTCACTTCCAGTGCCTTTCTGAAATCAAGCTGAGCCATTGGCTCCTTATTCTGAATTTTACTTACTGTACTGATACATTTATCTGCAGCTCTTTTATCAACATCGCAGATAAAACGAACCTCACAATTCTTCTGAGCTGCAAAATTGGATGCAAGTGCAAGTCCGCGGCTATTTACACCCATCATTGCAACCTGAACGCGCTCATTGGCTCCGAGAATCCGGCTATAACTGCTTGCACTAAAACCTGGCAGAACACCTCCGAATGAAAGTGCGGCAGCGCCGGTGACTGTTTTTTTAATGAAGTCTCTGCGTGAATCTGAATTTTTCATATATTTTTCTATTTCTGGCATTTAGGCCTGTGTTTAATTTTATTCTAATTCTCCGGAAAGCTCAAATATCATATTCACTTTTCCAGTACTGGGTTGTTTCGGTCTCAGCGGCTTTATTTCCCATGTGTACAGCGATGGCCACATCCTTACCAGTTCTGACATTGGAGGCAGGTTTCTTTCCTGTTAAGATACATTCAGCAAAATCACGTAAAGCATAAACAGTGGGATCCAGCGCCGGACTATCCTTGGTAAAAACAATAGGCACTCCGGTACCTCCTGGTGCAACCTCTACAGTAGCACCGGTAACCCCATCTACAGTTCCGGTAGTTTTGCTTGTTGCTTCAGGATAAATAAATGCCCTGTCCCTTAATATTTCGATTGTTCCTTTAGTTCCCAGGATACGAATGGAATACCCTTTATATTCATTGGTAAGTATCGAGGTAACGCTGGATTTCACCCCACCGGGATACTCATAAACAAGACGGATATTATCAAAATTGTCTCTTCCATCTTTCCAGAAATCAATTCCGCCAAATCCGGCAACTTTAATCGGATGACTGTCCTCCATCATATTCACCATGTCAATTTCATGTGCACTGAGTTCAGACAAAAGCCCTCCGCAATATTCCTTATACATCTTCCAGTTCACAGCCCGCTCTTGTTTCGGATCACTCACCGGCTGACGCCAGCTGGAATTTCGGTTATACTGGCACTCATAGTGATAGACCTTTCCGATCCATCCCTTGCTGATAATCTCTTTAACCTTATGATACATGGAATAATACCTGTATTGATGACCAACCTGAAATACAAGCTTTGAACTATCAACCAATTTCACAAGAAAAAGTGTCTGTGCTATATCATAAGCCATAGTTTTCTCTACATAAACATGCTTTCCGGCTTTAAGAGCAGCTACAGCCATCGGAAAATGCAAATGAAGAGGTGTAGCAATGATCACCGCACGAACATTGGGGTCATCTATAAGTTTCCGATAATCATAATATCCTCTGGCATCCTTATCGGCAACTCTCAAGCCAGCCTTCAAATGATCTTCCACAATATCGCAGCAGGCAACCAGATCGATATTACGAACATTTGCAAGCGTTTGGGCAAGACCCAAACCACGACTGCCGGATCCAATCAAGCCTACACGAACCTTTTCAGTCTGAGCCGGCTCAATGAGATCAAGACCCTGATATCCGAAGGCTGTTAGCCCGGTCAATGCCAGAGCACCGGTAGAGATAAACTTCCTTCTTGATCGATCCTTACTTTTCATTTTCCTGAACGGTAAATTTATTTACGTTTCTGAGACACTCTGGCATACATAGAAGCCAGACTTACCGGAACTCCTCCTTTGCGTTTACTCTCATCGGCAGCTTCCATAAATGCACACATATCAAGAGTTTCTTCAGAACTGACAGGAACTACCCCGGTTCTGAAAAAGTCAGTGATCTGCTTCAAAAGCGGATTATAGCCTCCATATTCACCAATCTGGACTGTACCTTTTTCAGCGAACACGGTACCTCCGTAACCCAGTTTACCGCTGCGAACCCCACGGAAAGTACCTACTCTGCCATCATTCCAGGTTCCAGCAACAACATCGACATCCGGCGAACTAATCCTAACCACCTGCTTACATCCCGGACCCATCACTGTAAATAGTGACTCTACCCCATGTATGCCATACCAGAACAGATCAGGATGAGTGCTTTCCAGATGACATGGGCTATACGTTTCTGCACCAAGCACTTTACCGTACTTGCCGGCAGCAATCTCCTGTGCACCGACAGAGTATCTCAGAGATGAAGCAGAAAATACGCCCACATTGGCCTTCTTAGCAGCCGTAAATATTGCTGTAGCATCTGCCAGAGAAGCTGCAATCGGCTTATCAATAAAGAAGCGCTTACCCGCCTTGATCACCTGCAAAGCCTGTTCAAGGTGTAATCGTCCATCATTGGTTTCCAGAAGAACAAAATCAACTTTATCTAAAAGACTGGCTATTGAGTCGGTAATTTCAACACCAAGCTTTTTTACATCCTCGATATAACCGGGTATACGTTCATAACTGCTTTTAATATCCTTGCTTCCGTGTGGATAGGCAGCTACAACCTTAAATCCGTTGTACTCCGGACTCGGGTCAGGTCCATTAAGAGCTTTGGTAAAAGCAATAACGTGTGAAGTATCTAAGCCGATGATTCCAATTCTGGTTCCTGCGAGGACACCTTTATTAATCATTGGATACAGGCCTTCTGCAAAGCTATTAGCCCCAATTCCAATACCTGCAGCAGCAAGTGCTGTTGTTCTGATGAACGTTCTACGGTTCTGTTCTGTTTTCATATTAATGATAAATGTACTTTATGATGTCTACCGTCGTTATGCATCGGTTCTTTTTCCAATCTGCACATCGAAAAGTAAAATAAATAGCTCAATAATGCAAATAATGTGCATAGGGGAGGTATATTGTTACTCTATCTTCTTCATATGAGGCTTAATGGGAGTCATTTTGGGAACCAAAACCCTGAACATTAA
>JBAZCD010000152.1:0-6943 GCA_041671205.1 Pedobacter sp. | reverse complement strand
AATACCTATCTGGTAGCCCTGATACAGGAGGTTTTGGCAAGTTTTGATCTGGATGTGAGCATCGTACAACTGCTTCCGGCCGACCGGAAATTTATGCCTGAACTGCTCACCGCAACAAAGTATGTGGATATTTTAATCCCGAGAGGTTCACAACAGCTGATAGATTACGTTCGTGAGCATGCTTCAGTTCCGGTGATCGAGACAGGAGCTGGCGTTTGTCATACCTATGTGGAGGCATCCGCCGATCTGGAAAGCGCAGCAAATATTGTGACGAATGCCAAGGTCTCCCGTCCTTCAGTATGCAATTCACTGGATACAGTAATCGCCGACAGGGAAATTCTTGAGCCTTTACTCAATCTTCTGGCACCAAAACTGGAAGCCTATCAGGTGGAAATCTTTGCAGATCCTGAGTCATACCTGATTTTGAAAGGTATGGAGTATCCATACCTCAAAGAAGCTGTTGAAGAAGATTTTGGGCGTGAGTTCCTCGATTTTAAATGTTCAGTAAAAACAGTCGAGAATTTTAACGAGGCCATGAAGCATATCCGGAAATTTTCTTCCAAACATTCTGAAGCAATTGTATCTAAAAATATGGAACTCTGTGAGCGCTTTTTGAATGAAGTGGATGCAGCTGCCGTGTATACCAATGCGTCAACCCGTTTTACTGATGGAGGTGTTTTCGGTCTTGGAGCAGAGATCGGAATCTCAACACAAAAATTGCATGCCCGCGGACCTTTCGCATTGGAGAAGCTGGTTACTGAGAAGTGGATTGTAAGGGGGCAGGGGCAGCTAAGGTAGTTGAGACCCGATAGCTATTGGGTTGAGAATTCCATGCCTGTGCAGACGCGCACCAATGTCATTATTTAAGGGGCAGGAGGTTCTGGCTTTCGCCAGATCCGATAGCCTATCGGATGACAATGCATTTTTTTAATAATGGAGGAGATCCTGACTTTCGTCAGGATCGTAATTCTTAAATAATGACATTGGATGCGCACCTGTGGCGCGTGCCTGCATCTATAGGCTTGTTGAATAGACCTTATATCAATTACTCCGGTTTCGTGGTAATCACAATTACTCCATTGCGGCCTTTTTCTCCGAATTTGCTTAGTGCTTTTTCGCCTTTGAATACCTCTATTGTGCCGATAGACATTACTGAGAGGTCGTTTAATACTGATTTTTCTACCTCATTTCCATTGAGAAGGATCAATTCATTATTATTTAAACCACCGAGGGATACTTTTTCGCTCTGTACCTGCCTGAGACTTATCGTAGTACTTGGTTGGGCATCAGGTAAAGCTAACTTTCCGGAGGTTTTAGTAGTGATTTCTATGACCCCGTTACTTCCCGACGCACCATAATGAACAGTGCCAGCAGCACCTTTATGAACGGTTATTTTAGCGATATTTTCTGGATTTAACCTGGCAGGATTTGAATGTTCTATCCTGTCAATAACATATAATGGCTTTTTATCACCTGAATTCAAACTGTCACCTATAGCAGTGAGTTTGATGACTACGTTTTTAGGTTTAATAGTATCAGCCGGAATTGAAGATTCTGAACTGGTAAGTGTGTATTTTTTATTTTGAAGCATTATACTTTCCGAAGATTTTATACCCCCGATCGTTAACTCGCTGTTTAAACCGATGATCTGTGGCATATTCTGGAGATTGTCGATAACACTGTTAAGGGGGCTGTTGTTTAATGACGCCCTGGAATTTGTCACGATCAATACCAGGCACATAATTGCCGGCAGGAGTAAGATATAAATACTTTTTTTGATTCCGTTTGATTGTCTTTTATTCATCATGGCTATTCTTTTTTTAATGGTTAGTAAATGAAAATTATTCACGAGTAATACGTTTTGTGGCAGAACATTGATCTTTAATAATGCATATTGATATTCTTTGCTGTCGATACCGGAATTCAGTACCTGCTGGTCGGTTATAAATTCCAGGTTCGCCTGTATCACCTTCTTTATCAGCCATATTCCCGGGTTGAACCAGTAGAAAACAGTGCAGAGCTCGGCGATCAAAACATCCAGGCTGTGTAACTGCCTTACATGTATCTGTTCATGTTCTAAAATGGAATGCAGTTCTTTCGGCTGATGGTATTCAGGATTAAGGTAGATGGTTTTCCAGAATGAGAACGGATTCACCTTTTTACGGACTATTCTGAAATGGTAGTCTCCTGAACCTGAAGGCTCAGATTTTCGGTGCAGTATCAGTAGAGAGATCAGTTGAATAATCAGTCGGACCGACATAAGGATTACGCCTGTCCAGAATATTAAAATTCCTGCCTGCCAGTAAATACTTTCAGAAACCGGGTTTGGGCTGATCACATAGGTGACTGAACTCTGCCAGTCGGGTGTTATGCTGCTGATCTGTTGTTTGATTTCAGGATTGCTTTTAAGCAGATCTGGGAGGTTTATCAGAGGATAAAGACTCGAATAAATCAGGCCGAGCAACAGATAGATACGATTCAGCGAATAAAAGGTAAATTGCTTCAGAAAAAGCTGGTAGCCACAATAGAAAAGCAAAATAGCTAAATTTGCTTTGAGCAGATAAATGATCAGTTCAGGTATCATGGCTTCCTTCCCTTCTCTATCATTTCAATGATCTCTTTTAATTCATCCGTACTGATCTTTTCCTGTGCAGCGAAGAAGCTAACCAGTTCCTTGTAAGAATTGCTGAAATAATCACTTACAAACTCCCCCATAAACTTTTTCTTGTACTCCTCTTCCCTGATATGCGGAGCATAGGAATAAGTATTTCCAATCTTCTGTGCTGAAATAAATTTTTTCTTCTCCAGATTCTTCACGGTAGAGGCGAGGGTAGTGTAGGGCGGTTTAGGCGCAGGAAGAGTATTCAGGAAATCCTTAATGGTCCCGCTGCCGAGGTTCCAGATTACCTGCATTGCTTCTTCTTCATTTGGTGTTAGCTTTTCCATGTCTACGAACTTTTCGTAAATCTATTACGAACTTTTCGTAAATGCAAATTTATTTTTATCGGTAAAGAGGTAAAGGAATATTTTTTTTATAAGACAGGTTCAGATTAGATAATTGGCACAACGATTTAGTATTATCAATTGTATGATAAGCAAATTTCAAATGATTATCCCATTTTCTTGCCTCCAGCGATCATTTATCACAAATCTTTTTTAATTTTTGCAGCGGGTTCATTATCAACTTCTGCAGATCGTATAACGATCGAGCGGATCACATCATCAAGTTCCTGTGCCGAGGTTAAGATATGCCCAAGCAATTCAGAATAGTAGGTTTCACCTTCTGCATTTTTAAGGATGTCTGTTAATCCCATAATGCGGGCAAGCGGCGCCCTGGCCACATGCGACTGAAACCAGGCAATTTCACGGAACCTTGTATTTTGATCTTCAATGGCCTGTATATAATTTATTTGTTCTGTAATATCCTGTATGGCTCCAATCATCTTTACAGGTTCACCGTCCTCGTTATAAATCAGGAAACTTCTGTCGAGTACATAACGATAAGTTCCGTCTGCTGAACGGAAACGATATTCAGCTTTCCATCTGGTCTTCTTCTTTTTTATACAATGTTCAAAATTTTGGACAGTTCGTTTCGCATCTTCCGGATGAACATTTTTCAACCACCATTCCTGTGTGGTTGTATCCGCAGCCAGTTTATGGCCGAAAATTCCATGTATTCCTTTATTCCAAACGACTTCATTTGTTAAGAAGTTAAAATCATAAATTGTGTCGCTGGTGGCTTTTGAGACAATATTATATCGTTCCAGTCCGGCTTTGATTTTATTCTCATCTTCAATACGCTGGGTCACATCTCTCGAATTGGCTACAATGCCGGTAATGACCGGGTCATCACTCATATCAGTAATAATAGTCTCAATCCAGCGAAATTTATTGTTCCCATCTAAAAAACGAAACGCAGGGATTTCAACCCTTTTTTGAACAGACAACATGCCGAATTGCTTCATAACCAATCCCTTATCCTCAGCGTAAATAAAGTCAAATGCATTTTTCCCGATAAGGAAATCGGCATCCATACCTAAAATGGATTTGCTGGTCGGACTTACATATTTGTAATTACCTTCGGCATCCAGGATAGCAATCAGATCAGACCCATCCTGTACCAGGGCTTTAAATCGCTGCTCGCTTAATTTTAATGCCTGTTCTGATTTGATATTCTCTGTTATGTCTGTTGCAATAACCAGCCGTGCATCTCTTCCTTCAAATTGAATGGTATTTGCTTTAATATTGACATAAATAATTTCACCTGATTTTTTCTGGTTCCTGATCTTTCCCCGATTGAAAAGTTTGGCTTTAACTTTTGCGACAATGATCTCTTCCAGATAGTTTAAGTCATCTGATAGTGTGATCGCATGGATGGTCATGGAAAGAAATTCTTTTTTGCTATAACCATAATGCCTGACTGCCGCCTCATTTACATCCAGAAAACGGAATGTTTCTACATCATACACCCATTGGGGGATCGGGCTGAAATTAAACAGGTTCCTGTATTTTTCTTTTTCCAGATTAAGTTCATTCTCAACCTTTTTTCTGTCACTTATATCTTTAAAATAAACAGATAACCCATCTTCGGATGGGAAAGCCGATACTTCGAACCAGATATCAAGAGAAGGCAGGTACTCCTCGAAGTGGACTGACACACTATACTCAAGCGCTTTATGATATTCAGTATAAAATTTCAAAGGGATGGCTTCGGAGTAGATATTCCAGAGATTTTGACCCATGATATCTTCCCGCGATTTTAATAAAATCCGCTCAGCCTCATTATTCCAGTAAGTAATGGTCCATTGACGATCCACAGCAAAAAATCCATCAGTAATACTTTCCAGAATATTAGCAACTCTCTTATGATATACTTCAAGCTGTTTTTCAGCTTCTTTCACATGAGTGATATCTTTTGCTATTCCGTAAACACCGATAACTTCCTTGTGAATTACGATTGGAATATTCGTAATATTCAGAATTCGCGCTTTGCCGAGCCACGTGTTTACCCTGATATCGAAATTTATAATATCCCCTTTGATGGTTTGCTGAAAATAATTAAATGCATCTTCCAAATCTTCTTTGGCTATAAACGGAATAAAGGATAGTTTGAGTAATTCTTCTTTCGTACATTCAGCCAGATCAAGCATCACATTATTGACACTCAGAAAGTTTCCCTGCTTATCGAGTGTAAAAATACCATCAGGATAATCATTAAACAGCGGGTGCTGAAAACTCTTGTCCAGCAGGAGTTTATTGTTCAGGGCATTTTCGCTTTCCCCGGATACCAGCACGTCGTTAACTTCAACTATTGTATGAACTATATATTCAATAATACCATGTTCATTGATCAGCGGATAAGTATCGCAGGTCCAGAAGCGGTCGTCATTTTCCTTGTTTCCGGCACTGAACACCCTATATTTTTGCAGAGGTATTTTATGGGGCTTCTTTAACAGCATTACCTGATTTAAAGATGCTTTTAAAGTTTTCATGCTGTCTGAAATGCCATCCCCATTTTCCGGCGTTAAAACATCGAAAATACATTTTCCGATCAGATCGGCTTTTTGGGTGTTGGTAGCCTGGAGAAATGCTTCATTTACTTCAGCGACCCTGAAATCGGAGGAGTCTGTCTGCAGGATGATACTTGCTACAGGAGAAAAGTGAAAAACAGGTATATTTTTTAAAGATAGCATGTTCATTGGCAGATGATCAGACGCGTAAAATATCTCTTTATTGACTTAGACCCAAATATTAATTCGTTTTAGTGTGTTATGATATAATTTTTATTTAAAGATAATTAATGAATGGCTTTAATCCCGAAAATTGCCAGTCAAATTAAACTACAGCTATCATGCCAGAATTTCTGGATAGCCTTTTGCTGACGTACGAGTGCACCAGCGCAATTTAATCTTGCTTTGTTCTTAAATCTGAAAACAATAGTTTTGAGAACTGTCATGTTTTGTAATACCTTTTGTGAATAATCTCCTTATCTCATTCCGTAACGTTAGCATCCGCCACTATAATTCCCTTGTTTTTGAAGGGTTAGATTTCAGCCTCGAAAAAGGTCAGAACTGGGCTCTGGTAGGTAAAAGCGGTTCCGGAAAGAGTACTTTTCTGGATTTTATCATGGGTAAGGCCTCCATGGCCAGAGGAGAAGCCAGCTATCCCTATTTTGATGATCATATTCGTGAACACCATCAGGATGATCCTTTTTTTAACAGGTATAAACTGATGACGCAGGTGTCAGCCCGTCACGAATTCAGGAACCTTTCAAATACATCCGATTTCTATTATCAGCAGCGCTTTAACTCCTGTGATTCTGAAGATGCTGAAACTGTGGAACATTACCTGTCGGCGGTAAAAGTTGTCAGACCTTCTGAAATATGGACTTATGAAAGGGTAGTTGATCGCCTCAACCTGAGGCCATTACTTAATAAGGAGCTGATCAAATTGTCTAATGGTGAAACCAAAAGACTGATGCTCGCCGCGGCATTGATCAAAAACCCGGTATTGCTTCTGCTCGATAATCCATTGAACGGACTGGATGTAGCTTCGCGTCGGGATTTTAATGATCTGTTTACTGAAATTGCCGGATCAGGCATCAGCATCCTCATGGCAAGTCCGCCAAATGAAATTCCGGATGCAATTACACATATTGCTATTCTTGATAATGGCAAAATGCTCAGAAAGATTCCCTCGCAGGAGTTTGACCCCGACAGTGTTTTTTTAGCTGATTCTAAAGAAACGAACAGGGAGGAGCTAAAACAATTGCTTTCGGTAACCCAAAGGCCTGATTATGATCTTATTGTGGGTATGGAAATGTCACGATCAAATATGGTGATAAACTGATTCTTGATCAGGTAAACTGGCAGTTGAAGCGAGGCGAGCGCTGGATGCTTTTAGGGCATAATGGTGCCGGCAAGTCTACCCTTCTGAGTCTGAT
>JBAZCD010000151.1:0-6973 GCA_041671205.1 Pedobacter sp. | reverse complement strand
TGTCCGGTAAAAAATGTATTTTTGGGCATAGTCTAAATTTGTTGTGTGGTAACTTCAAATCTAAACTATGCAGGGGCTTCGGCCCCTTTTTTTTGTCAAAAACTATTTTAACCGGACACTAGTGATTTGCTAATTTGCTAATTTTCTCATTTGCTAATTTCCTAATTCCCTAACTTCCCTAACTTCCCGTCACCTCCCGAATCACCCTCAGCCAGTTTAAGCCAAGGATCTTTTTAATCCGCTGATCGCTGTAACCCAGTCTTTGCATGGCCATGGTGATCTGAGGAAAATCGCTGATATCTTTAATTTCGCGCGGCAGTTCCGGACCGCCGTCTAAATCGGATCCCAGAGCCATGTGATCCTCGCCCACTAATTGTACCCCATAGTCGATCACCTTAGCCAGCTGATCTACATGCATCCAATACTCTTCGGGGATGGTTCCTCTGAAACTTAAAGGGACCTCTTTGAGCACTTCCCTGTCTACTTCCTCAATTGTTTTCAGAGGCGCAGCCTGTACAGTGCCAGGCTTTGTTTCGTTGGATTTTTTCTGCCCTTGCTGCCATTTCCAGTATACAGGATTGTTAAAGAGGCTTCCGAAGTGAATACCGATCACTCCACCTTTGGCTGCGACAGCTTTTGCCGCTTCGTCGGTAATACAGCGGGGATGCGGTACAATGCCGTAAAAGCCTCCGTGACTGTAAATCACCGGATGTTTACTGGCCTCAGCGGTTTGAAGAATGGCTTCATTTGAGGCGTGGGCGATATTGATCACCATTCCAAGGTCATTCATCTCTCTGATAATCTTTCTTCCGAGATCATTGATACCACCCCAGCGGCGCACATCATTGCAGGTATCAATAAAAGCGTTGGTGGTATTATGTGCCGTAAGCTGCGCAGATCTAAGTCCTAAACGATGCAATGTCCGAAGCAGATTGATATCGCCATCCAGATCCCATGGGCCTTCCAGATCAAGAAAAGCCGCCATTTTGCCTTTCTTATTAATCCGCTGGATATCGGAGGCATTAAGTGCCAGCTCGATCGTCGAATTATTCTTTTCAATCTGTTCTAAAGCGAGGTTGATCACACGAAATGTATTTTTCACCTCAAACCTTCCGGGATAATAGTGTTCGGGAGTATAGACTGAAAAGAACATCGCATCCACACCACCTTCTTTGGCCCTTGGCAGATCAACATTCCCATCGGTATAACGCTGGCCGATATCGGTTCCCTTCAACAACTCACGTGTCATGACATGGGTATGTCCATCCATCACAAATGCCTTGCGGTGCAGATCAGGCATCGGTTTATTCTGCCTCGCCGTCGGCAAGCCTGTGGCGACCGATGGCAAATTAAAAGGCACATTATTTCCAGTTACAGGAGTGGCAAAAAGGGAATCTATTGGAAAACTTCCGGCTAAGGGAAGAAGCGTTAAAGTCTTTATAAGGTCTCTTCGTTTCATGTATTGATTAGTTCATTTTTAATTTCTTTTAAGCTTTCAGCTTGTAAACCTATTGGTCAAATCCCCGAATATACGGGCGTGCCGGAGGTCGCTCTCCTTTGTTAAATTGTGCTCCCCGTGTGGGACGATAAGTCATATTCAGGAAGGGGGTTTCGATGCGGCGTCCAACCGGAGAATACTTGCTGCCTTCCCAGTTTGATTCCATATATTGATTTGTAATACCGGTCGTCAGCAGCAGCCGCTCGGCATTGAATGGTTCCTTTTTAGTCAGCATCATCTCGGTGATCCAGTGCGGCTGAGCATTTGAGGCGTGATACTGGTCAAATGGACCCGGGAAGTTTAGTAAGGAAGCGATAGCAGGTTCATTACGCCCTTCAATTTCACCGGCATAAGTCCAGCCCGATCCCTGAGCACCAATTATAGCTGCATTTGTTCCGTCATTATATTCAATGACACAGATGTTTATTCTGCCGTTTTCCTGATAATGTCCCTGCTTCAGTTCTAAGCTTTTCGCGACTGCGTCAAGCAGCTTACCTGCCCAGGCATTGCGTTCTATCCAGTTCCATGCTTCAGGCCCGCGGATGGATTGAATCGACTTCACGCCTGTCTCACCACCCTTGCGGCGCTCTACGAAGGCTTGAAGCAATTCGATACAATGAAAAATAGCTCCCTCATCCGGAGCAGCTCCAACCACAATCGAGTGCTTTATTGGTGTATCGTTTTCCAGTTCTATCTCAGGTTTACGATAGTAAACCGGCAGTAAGGAGCCCCCGGTCAAAGGAAAGCCCAACTCACGCGATTTGTCAAACATCCACTTCGCATCATCCCAGTTATAGGAAAAGTGCTTGTCGTTAAAGACCGGTACCGAGCGTTTGCTTTGCTCGAAAACGCGGATAACCTGATTGTAGATCCACCAGCGCGGCAGGAGCCAGTGCCCCTTAAGATCGGTGGGATAATCGCCATGCTCTGCTACGATGACCACGCCATCCACTGCAAGTTCCTTGCCACCAAGTGTCAAAGCTTCAGCTACCGATTTAAAGACCGGAAAACCTTTTGCTTTAGCGACCTTCTGACCGAGCAAGCTTGTGTCATGCTGATGCAGGTATAGAGATACCACCTCCACGCGGGAAGCATGGTAAGCACCCTGCCACCAGTAACCGTCGATCAGCTTGTTTACCAACCAGTCGGCATGTGATCTTGTAGCACCCCAATAGGTTGCCAGAACGGCAATACGAGGTTTTTTCGTTTGAGTCTGTCCAACAGCATCACCGGAGATACCCGTTAAAGCCGTCAAACCTGCTATGCCACCTATTCCCAGCATTTCACGACGGGTAAAGCTTGGGTTTGACGCTATAATTTCATTAATTGGAAGTATATCTGGCTTCATGACTGCAATTTTATTTCGTGTCTTTAATTCTTTACTTCTCGTTTCTCGCTTCTCAAATCTCACTTCTCAAATCTCATTGATCAAATCCCCTGATATACGGCCTTGCCGGCGGTCTTTCCCCTTTACTGAATTGCGCACCTCTGGTAGAGCGGTACTTGATGTTCAGGGCCGGTGTTTCAAGGCGGCGTCCAACTGCAGAATACTTGCTGCCTTCCCAGTTTGATTCCATATAGTGGTTTGTAATACCGGTCGAAAGAAGCAGCCGCTCGGCATTAAATGGTTCCTTTTTAGTCAGCATCATCTCGGTGATCCAGTGCGGTTGAGCGTTGGAGGCATGGTATTGGTCGTATGGTCCGGCCCAGCCCAGCATCGAGATAATCGTTGGTTCATTTTTCCCCGCGATCTCACCTGCATAGGTCCATCCCGCCCCTCTGCCACCAATTACAGCCGCTTTTGTTCCGTCATTATACTCTATGACACATATATTTGTTTCCGGGGTCTGCTGAAAATATCCAGGCTTGAAGTCAAAACTTTTCGCCACTGAATCCAGCAGCTTAGCTGCCCATGAATTTCGCTCAACCCACTTCCAGGCTTCCGGTCCGCGGATAGACTGCACTGATTTGACACCTGATTCACCACCTTTACGACGCTCTACGAAGGCTTGAAGCACATCAATGGCATGGAAAATAGCTCCTTCGTCTCCGGTGCCTCCAACCACAATTGAATTTTTTATAGGAGTATCGATATCGATTTCAATCTCAGGCTTGCGGTAATAGACTGGTATAGATGAGCCTCCTGTCAGAGGGAAACCTAATTCACGGGATTTATCAAACATCCACTTCGCGTCATCCCAGTTGTAAGAAAGGTGTTTATCATTAAAAACCGGCACCGAGCGTTTACTTTGCTCGAAAACCCGCACAACCTGTTGGTAGATCCACCAGCGCGGCAGGAGCCAGTGCCCTCTGAGATCGGTTGCATATTCCCCGTGTTCTGCTACTATGACAACGCCGTCCACAGCAAGTTCTTTACCCCCAAGCGTCACTGCTTCAGCTACTGATTTAAAGACCGGAATACCTTTTGCTTTAGCCACTTTCTGACCCAATAAGCTTTCGTCATGCTGGTGCATATAAATAGATACAACATCTACCCGCGATGGAGTGTAAGCACCATCCCACCAATAACCGTCAATCAGCTTGTTTACGATCCAGTCGGCATGCGATCTCGTAAAGGCCCAATAGCTGGTCAGGACAGCGATACGAGGCCGTGCTTGTGCAGTCTTTCCAAAAGCGGCGGTTGAGAGGCCTGTCAAAGCCGTTAAACCTGCCATACCCGTTATTCCAAGCATTTGGCGTCGGGTAAAAAATGGGTTTGCCTCCATAATTTCATTAATTGGGAAGGAATCTGCTGCCCCTGTTGCAATTTCGGGTTGTTTTTTTGCCATAAGGTTTTATTTTTTGTTTAGGAATGAATCTGCCGCACTGTCCTTCGATATAAATCTAAAAAGCATTTAATATAAATGCTGAATGACTCTTAATTGTTACATTTTTACTTCTCAGTATGATCCCCCTGCTTCACTATATTCTGCAATCTAAATATATTAAAAATTGATGTCTAACGTTATCTTGTTTGGGAGGGTTCTATACCTGTAATTTTAAGCATTGAACAATAAATTCGGGTGATGCGCTCTGAGCTTATTGGGATTATTATTTTTTATTTCGACAATTTATAAACTAAACATTATGATTGAAGAAGCTGCTAAGCCCGAATTTTGGGAATCTGTATTCACTGAAAAGAAGGAGATATGGGGATTTGAGCCCTCAGTATCAACACTATTGGCAAAGGATTTTTTTCTGGAGAACTCTGTGAAAAATGTTCTTATTCCGGGCTTTGGTTATGGGCGAAATGCATAAGTATTCCGAACAAATGGTATGGCTGTCACCGGGATAGAGATTTCAGGAACAGCTATTGAAATTGCCAGAAAGCATTATGGTAACAATATGACCATTTATCATGGTTCTGTGACGGATATGCCATTTGATGAACAAAAATACGATAGCATATTCTGTTTTGCCCTGATTCATTTACTCGATAGCGATGAGCGGGCTAAACTGATCAGCGATTGCTATAATCAACTTACAGAAGGTGGTTACATAATTTTTGCAGTCATTTCAAAACAAGCCTCTACCTACGGACAGGGCAAAGAGATCGGAAAAAATCGGTATGAGTTATTTGGCGGCATCAACATGCTCTTTTATGACGAGGAGTCTCCTGACTCCTCTAAATGCAAAGCTTATTAATTCCTGATCTGAAAATCTCTAATATAGAACCCTGCTCAGCAGTTTATTGTTCCTTTATCCTCATTATCATATTCCAAAATATCACCAGGCTGACAATCTAAGGCTTTACAAATTGCGTCTAAGGTGCTAAAACGGATTGCTTTTGCCTTCCCGGTTTTTAAGATTGAAAGATTGGATAATGTCAGATCAACTCGTTCGGAAAGTTCATTCAGAGATATTTTTCTCTTTGCCATTATCACATCCAGGTTTACAATGATTGGCATAGATTATACAGTTAAGTCGTTTTCATTTTGGATTTCAATTCCTCTTTTAATAATAGTCGCAATAATATAGATTATCGCCGACATCAGAATAAACGCTTCACTGTCTGCCCAAAACTGGTCCAGCCTATCAATTTCAAGTCCCCGGTGAAGCAAATTTTTGGCTGTGTGTTGAGCTAAAGAACTTAATAATCCTATGGACAGCGTAAAGTAACTTATTTGAGTAATTTGTTCTGAAACAAAACTGTTGAATGGCTTTGCCAAATCCAGTTTGCTTATAAGTCTGATGACTATATAAAATAAGTAGGCCTTCAAAATGGAGATGGCCAGTATAAATGTGTACATATTGAAAAAATACCATTTGCTAAGATGATACATTTCACTTAAGTCCAGCTTTTGATATAAGTTTTGAACAAATTCAGGTTTGTACAGGCTGAATATAAAATTGACTATCAAGCCCCCGGCTTCAATGCACAAGCCAACAAAGATGACCCAGGCCATAATACTCAGGAATGTAAATACGTAGTTGTTTTTCTTTTCCATCCTTTTATAAATTTAAATTTATGTCGCAATATAATGTATATTTATTGATAAACAATAAATATACATTAATTATCAATTAAAATAAATTTCCTTTACTTTTGATTAAAATGCTTTTGCTGAGTTGGAGGTCTTTATTATATGAGCGCTAAATGTAGTGATGCTAGAACCACTTATAGGAGTAATTTCATTAAGAATTCAATCTTGAATCCTTGTCTATTTTAAATTCCGTTCTTTTAAAAGACTTTCTAATTCCTGATTACTATAGTTCGACTTATTAATCAATTTATATGCAAGAAACAAAGGGATTAGTGTTACTAATCCTATACTGTTTTTCACTATGCTGTAAAAATATAATTCCTATAAGAAATCCAATTAATACAGCATTGCTTATGGAATTTGATTTCATTTTTTTGCTTCCTGTAACAATTCTTCGTCTGTTAATTCTGAGAGCTTTTTTTGTGTCATTTTATTTCTTTTGGTTAGTATTTTCTTTTGTTATATAGTCTTGTTTATATTACCAATCATGTTTTTTGGTGTTTGGTAGGCTGAGATTTTTAGCATTAAAATTCATTCGAAGAATAAATGCTGAACTTTTCACAAATGTTTCAGTGAAGCATGTTTGCCCGCAATTCGCCAAAGCGTTGTTATCGGTTCGTTGTTATTATCTATCCACTGTGTAATTCAGTTCAATTACTCCGGAAGTAAATTGCCTGGTAGTCAATAGTTTCAGTTTTATTTTGTCTTTGATATCCTTAAACAATGGAATACCTTGTCCAAGAATAACAGGGTTGACAAAAAGCCAGTAACCATCAATTAAGTTTTGTTGAATAAGTGAATGGGTGGCGGTCGGGCTGCCAAAAAGCAGGATGTCCTCGCTCCCGCCTGATGCGGAACGGGAGTGTTTTATTTCATTTATTCTGTCTGCAAGGTTGTCGCTGATAATTGTTGTGTTAGTCAAATTCGCGTCTTTCATAGTTTTCGATAGAACAACTTTGTGAACTTTGCTGTACCACTTTGAATGTTCAAT
>JBAZCD010000150.1:0-6986 GCA_041671205.1 Pedobacter sp. | reverse complement strand
TAGGAGTTGCATTTCAGTTCCTTCAAATATTGCAGAAGGGTCTTCAAGATCTTCAAATAAGGAGTTTTCGCATTTCATTAAAATTGCCTTAGGGTCACTATTTGAGTTGGAAACTCAGGTAATATTATCAATTGAGTTCAAAATGATTAATGATCAGGATTCGGGTATAATTCTTGATAAAATTTCAACTCTTCAAAAAATGCTAAATGGATTTTTAACAACACTTAGATAAGAAACCAAGAACCAGGAAACAAGAACCAGGAAACAAGAACCAGGAATCAGGAACCAAGAATCAAGACAAGAAAAAAGCTGATAGCCAAGACTTTAGAGATAAATGTTCAAAAACCTCAAATCTGTCTTGACTCTTGGCTCTTGATTCTTGAATCAAAAAAATAAAACAATATGGAACCAGTAAAAACCAAATCAATTAAAGGCGGAGAGTTCATTATCCGCGAAACGGCCTGTGAGGATATTTTCATCCCTGAAGAGTTTGATGAAGAGCAGTTAATGATCAAAAAAACCTGCGAAGATTTTTTGGAATCAGAAGTATTTCATAATCTCGACAGGATTGATAATCAGGAAGAAGGATTAATGGTAAACCTGATGGATAAGGCCGGTGAGCTGGGTTTACTGGCAGTTTCTATTCCGGAGGAGTACGGGGGTTTTGGAAAGAACTTTAATACTTCCATGCTGGTGGCTGATTCGGTCGGTGCGGGATGCTCCTTTGCTGTAGCACTTTCTGCGCATACCGGAATCGGAACTTTACCAATCCTGTATTATGGCAGCAAAGAACAAAAGGATAGATACATTCCAAAACTGGCAACGGGAGAATGGAAAGCCTCTTATTGTTTAACTGAACCGAATTCAGGATCTGATGCCAATTCAGGAAGAACTAAAGCGGTTCTCAATGCAGAAGGTACGCACTACCTGATTACCGGTCAGAAAATGTGGATCACCAATGGGGGCTTTGCCGATATCTTCATTGTTTTTGCCAAGATCGGAGAGGATAAAAATCTTTCTGCATTCATTGTAGAAAAGGAATTTGGTGGAATTACCATGAACCCGGAAGAACACAAACTGGGGATCAAGGGTTCATCAACACGCCAGGTATTCTTTAACGATTGTCCGGTTCCGGTTGGGAATTTACTGTCAGAGCGTGAGAATGGCTTTAAAATAGCTGTTAATATTCTGAATATCGGCCGTATCAAATTAGGAGTTGCGGCCATAGGCTCTTCCCGTATGGTTTTGAATCAGGCCATTAATTATTCAAATGAGCGTATTCAGTTCGGATTGCCAATCTCCAGGTTCGGAGCCATCCGTTATAAACTTGCCGAAATGGCTACCCGTAATTTTGCTTTGGAAAGTGCGGCTTATCGTGCCGGACAAAATATTGATGATGCATACGATGCTCTGGTCGCAGAAGGTATGGATCCTTCACAGGCAAAACTGAAGTCTACCGAACAGTTTGCCGTAGAATGTGCCATTATTAAAGTCTGGGGATCTGAAGTGCTTGACTATATTGTAGATGAGGGGCTGCAGATCTACGGAGGTATGGGATATTCTGCAGAGGCTCCAATGGAACGTGCTTACAGGGATAGCCGGATTAACCGGATATTTGAAGGAACCAATGAAATCAACCGGATGCTTATACTGGATATGCTCCTGAAACGTGCAATGAAGGGTGAACTGGACCTGATGACTCCTGCACAGGCCGTGACAACCGAATTGATGTCAATCCCTGATTTTGCAGAAGAAGACAATTCACTCTTCGCAGCGGAAAAGCGCCTTTTGGCTAACCTGAAAAAGGCCGGACTGATGATAGCCGGTGCAGCTGTTCAAAAACTGATGATGACCCTGTCTAAAGAACAGGAGATACTGATGAATATTGCTGATATCATCGGATATGTGTACATGACTGAATCAACCATGCTCAGAGTAGAAAAACTGGTAAAGCTGAGAGGAGAAGAAGCCTGCGCAGGGCAGCTGGATATGATGCGGATCTATCTATACCAGGCTATTGATAAGGTATCGGTTGCCGGTAAAGAAGCGCTTTATTCATTTGCTGATGGGGATGAACTGAGGATGATGCTGGTTGGACTGAGACGTTTCACCAAATCGGAGCCCTTCAATATCAAGGAAACAAGACAACGTGTTGCAAAGCAATTGATAGAGGCAAATAAATATTGTTATTAGAAAATATTTTAAATTAAAATTAAGACATCAGAAAAGGGACAGTGCCGGTCTGATGTCTTTTTAATATCTGAATTGCAGTCTTTGAGGCTAAATTTTGTTCCGATTACAGATTTTATCAAATTATGACAAAATCTAAACTATTTATAAGATTTCTGGCAAACTCTTTGACTATAAATATCGTATATCTTAAAGCTGCATGAGGCGCATTAATGTTAAAGCATTATGAAATCAGTTAATTTATTCACTATAACAATTCTTGAAATGTCCGGAATAATTGACAAATTAAAGGCTCTGAAGGAGAAACTTCAGGATTATCTTCCTGATCTTAACCCTCAGGGATCAAGTAAAAAGCAATTGATCTATATACCCCTGCGTGTTTCTGACCAGGGCAAGGCGAGGAAAAGGTCTTAAGGCCGGGCAAAAGATTCAATATGAATATTGGTATGAAGACTGCTGAGGAAATTCAAAATGCCTGTGTGGTAAGAACTGATACCTGGTATCCCCATTTGGAGGTAGCTGTTTAAATCAGCTTTAACAAAACCTTAGCCATAATTTATCTTTTCTGATTTCAATTAAGGGGTCATAAACTAAAATATTTTGTTAAATAATGTTAATCCTTACTTTTTAAAGTTTAAAAGGATAAATTTGCAGGAATATGAAGATTCACTTTTTACTGTTTTCCCTTGTTATGGTGTTTGGTTTAAGCTCATGCCTTAAAGGAGATAACTTTGACCCGGCATTACAGGCTCAGCAGGACGATGCAATTATCGTAAAATTCTTAGCAGATAAAAATATTACTGCAATAAAACATTCAAGCGGTTTATATTATCAGATCATCCAACCAGGATCAGGGAGCATCGTTTACACAGCGAATACCCAGGTTACCACGAACTATACCGGCAGATTATTGAGTGGTGTTGTTTTTGATAAGACTACCACTCAGCCAGTCAGTTTCAAGCTGGGGCAGGTTATTGTAGGCTGGCAACTGGGAGTTCCTCTAATACAAAAGGGTGGTAAAATCAGGTTGTTTATTCCTTCCGGTTATGGATACGGGCCTCAGAGTTCAGGTCAGATTCCCGCTAATGCGGTTCTCGATTTTGATATCGAACTGATTGATGTTCAAAATTAAAAACACGAAATGAAGCAGTTTTTTAAATACGCATTACCTGGTTTTCTTTTATTGAGCATCATTGTGTCCTGTGTTAAGGAATATGAGACCATCGAAGTAATTGATGATCGTAATGTAAAAGAGTATATACAGCAAAATAATTTATCTGTACAGGAGTATCAGGGTTCAGGTATTTACTATCAGGTTGTTAGTCCGGGTACAGGTGCAGAAACACAGTACTCCGATCAGACTCCGGCTATTTTTACCATGCGGTCACTCGATGGTAAGTACGTATCGGTTGATACCTTTACCATTGCAAACAGATATTACAATTACCTTGGCTATTTTAATCCGGAAGCAGTTCGGGCTGGGATTAAAGAAGTTTTGAAAAAATCAAACGGAACATTAAGAGTTATTATTCCTTCACGCCTTGCCTTTGGAAGGAACGGTACAGGAAATATACCCGGTAATGCTTCGCTTGATATTGTGGTTAAAGTCCTTGAGAAAGATAAAATACCCCAATATGATGATTATACTATCAAAATGTATCTGGAAAAGAATGCAATGACCGGCTTTACCAAATCATCCAGCGGAATATATTATAAGATAGATCAGCCCGGAACCGGAAGTCCGATAACCATAGATTCAACAGTTGTAGCCAATTATACAGGAAAGCTTCTGAATGGGACGATATTCGACAAAGCAGTTGCCGGAAGTGAAGCTACTTTTAGTCTGACATCAGTGATTAAAGGCTGGCAGGAGGCTATTCCCTTGATCAAACAGGGCGGAAGTATCCGTATGGTTATTCCCTCTGCACTTGGATATGGAATGGAAGGCAGTTCAACTTCTATCCCACCATTTTCATGTCTTGATTTTGAAGTTAAAGTAACTGACGTTAAGTAATAAATGCATTGCCGAATCTGGTTTCAGCGCAGGCTTTTGTGTTTCTCTTAGTCTTCAATTATTGAGTGCTTATGATTTATAAAAAGCATATTTTCGTTTGTACCAATCAGCGTCCCTCCGGTGCCAGAGAATGCTGCGGAGAGGAGCATGGTTCAGAGCTGATCGCTGAGTTTAAAAAGCAAATAAAAAATAAAGGGCTTGATGTTGAAATGAGGACACAGCGCACCGGATGTTTTGATCTTTGTGAACAGGGGCCTACAGTAGCAGTTTATCCTGAAGGAGTGTTCTATGGCAGGGTTGCATTAAGAGATGTGGAGGAGATCGTTACTGAGCACCTTGAAAACGAAAGAATAGTCAGCAGATTGCTGATCACTGAAAAGTAATTCCCTGTCTCCCTCCGAACCCCATTCCTTTGTCAGTCAGGACCCACTCTAACTACTAATATAACTCTGCAACTGCTCGATCGTTTGTTTCTGGTCTTCAATTACAAATTTAACCAGATCGCCAATCGAAATCATTCCGGCAACCTTTCCTTCATCAATGATCGGTAAATGACGGATATGTTTATCAGTCATGATCTGCATACAAACATCAATACTCGAGTTCATATGAATTACCTCCAGATTTGAGGTCATCACATCCTCGATTTTAGTTTCTTTTGATGATTTTCCCTTCAGTATGATCTTTCGGGCATAATCTCTCTCAGTAAAAATCCCTCTCAATTCAGGACCTTCCATCACCAGTAAAGCACTGATGTTTTTATCCATCATAACCTGCAGGGCATCTAACACGGAAGTATTCAGACCTACAGAATAAATTGCATTGGATTTGTTCCGGACGATATTTTTTACTGTTTTCATGATGGGTACAGTTTAGTTTTACTAAATATAATAAAATATTCTTTTCATAATACCTTGAAAACGTATGAATTATTATAAGGTCAATATACTTATTGTTGAAAATCTTCAGGGCAATACCTTTGAGAATGATTAATTGTAATGACCTAATCCCCGATATTTAGCCCTCCAATTTGCCATATATTCAAAATCTTACATGAAAATGATCATAAAAGTCGATTCTATGACCGTAATTTGCTCCAAATTTTAAATTTTATTTAAATCACATGCTTTCCTGAAGCTATTCAGGTGAAGCCACAAGGAAATATGAGTGGGAAAACCATATTAGTTTGGTTTAGGAAGGATTTACGGATTCACGATAACGAGTTATTAACAGAGGCAGTCCGCAAGGGCGACAAGATTGTACCGGTCTATTGTTTTGATCCCCGTCAGTTTGAAATGACCTCATTCCAGACCAGAAAGACCGGTCTGATCCGTACCCGGCTTTTATTGGAGAGTGTAGCCGATCTGCGAAAATCCTTTCAGCAGGCAGGGGGCAATATGATCATAAGATCCGGTAAACCGGAAACAATACTTCCGGAGCTCGTTGCAAAATATCATGTCAATGAAGTTTATCATCACCGGGAGGTGGCATCTGAAGAAACCAGGGTATCAGCCGATGTTGAGAATGCCTTGTGGAAACTTAAGATCAATCTGAAACATTTTATCGGCCATACTTTATATCATAAAGAAGATCTCCCTTTCCCGATCAATTCTATTCCCGATATATTTACCAGTTTCAGAAAGAAAATAGAACGTGATAGCTCAGTTAGAAACTGCCATGTAACTCCGGAGCTGATGAATTTCCCGGACAATATGGAGTGCGGCAAATTACCGGAGCTTTCTGACTTTGGATTTGAGGATAAAGAAATTTTTGATGAACGCTCAGTGATGAAGTTTAAGGGGGGCGAAACTGAGGCGCTGAAAAGAATGAAGGATTACTTCTGGGAAGCAAATGCAATAAGGAGCTATAAGCAGACCCGAAACGGTATGATTGGTGCTGATTATTCATCTAAATTTTCAGCATGGATTGCTTTAGGGTGCCTTTCGCCTCGCGAAGTGTACTGGGAGATAAAAAAATATGAACGGATTTATGGCAGCGGCGATTCAAGCTATGGCCTCTATCTTGAATTGTTATGGCGGGATTATTTTCGCTTCATGTTTAAAAAGTATGGAAATAAATTTTTTCAGAAAATAGGACTTAAGGGAATTGCTCCCGAAGAGGGAGAAAATCAGCAGGAGCTTTTCGAGCTTTGGAAAAATGCAGAAACTGGAATTCCTTTCATTGATGCCAACATGAGAGAGCTGAATGCTACCGGCTTTATGAGTAATCGCGGCCGTCAGAACGTAGCCAGCTTCCTGGTTAAGGATTTGAAGGTGAACTGGATGTGGGGTGCGTCTTATTTTGAGGAAAAACTGATAGATTATTGTCCGGCAAACAATTGGGGCAATTGGGCATATGTTGCCGGTGTTGGTAATGATCCTAAAGAATACAGGCATTTTAATGTAATAAAACAGGCAATGGAATATGATTCGAATGGTGAATACGTCAGATTATGGATGCCGGAACTCGCCCTAATTGAAGGGCCGCGAATTCATCAGCCATGGAAATTGTCAGAAGCTGAACGGTCTGAATATCAACTGTTAAGCTATGTTAAAGCTCCGGATTATGCTCCGGAATTGACTGTTGGAAAGAGCAAGAAATAAACAAAATGTCATTTTAAATGGCTTTTAAGGCTTGTTTTGACTTTTTTCCTGACATTTTTTCTTAATTTTCCGGCCTGGTATCTGTATGTATCAATGCTGTTTCTTAATTTCAAAATAGCAGGTACTTTTACACGATTCTATGCTTAAAATCTTATTTTTGTGTCGCAAAAGACTTTGTT
>JBAZCD010000149.1:0-7011 GCA_041671205.1 Pedobacter sp. | reverse complement strand
AGAAAATAAGGATGAAACTGCTTTAAAAGTTCTGTCTCAGAAGCTTTAAGAACCTTACTGATCTATTTATCGATACCGGCAAATCAATGCTTACAGGCGCTGGTTTATTAAATCATGTAAACCCTTTTTTATTAAAATAAAAAAATGCAGATTTAATATTCATTTATCTAAAAACCAATGTCAGAACCTTCAATACTTCAGCAATCACCGGCCAGATTATTATCCCTTGATGTTTTCAGAGGCCTGACTGTTGCAGCAATGATCCTGGTAAATAATCCGGGCAGCTGGTCTAATATATATGCCCCTTTAAAACATGCCGAATGGAACGGCTGCACACCTACAGATCTCATTTTCCCCTTCTTTCTGTTTATCGTCGGAGTCTCGGTCAGCTATGCGCTGGGAAGTAAGAAAGGATATGTAAGCCATTCAAAACTTATTATGACAGCACTGAAAAGAGCGCTGATCTTATTTGGGCTGGGTTTATTTTTGACCCTGTTCCCAAAGGTGTTTACCGATCCGGCGGAGGCATTCAGAACCGTTCGGATTCCAGGTGTTCTGCAAAGAATAGCCCTTGTATTCTTCATTACCGCCCTAATATTTATTAAAACCAGTCCGAAAACCCAGCTAAGATTAATGGTTGGTATTCTTATCCTTTACTGGGTACTGATGACCCTGATCCCGGTACCTGGTGTTGGTTATGCCAACCTTGAAAAAGAAACAAATTTAGGTGCATGGCTTGATCGCACGATCCTTACTGAAGCTCACCTCTGGAAATCTGCTAAAACATGGGATCCGGAAGGAATTCTGAGTACGCTGCCTGCTGTTGCAACGGGGCTTTTTGGTGTTCTGATCGGTTCATGGCTCAAACGAAAAGACCGGGAAGAAAGCGTGAAAATTTCATGGATGTTCTCTACAGGGATATTAGCGGTTATTCTCGGCCTGATCTGGGATCTTTGTTTTCCTATTAATAAAGCATTATGGACCAGTTCATTTGTTCTTTATGCAGGCGGACTAGCAACGATTGGCCTGGCCCTATGTTACTGGCTGATCGATGTTCAGGGGTATAAAAAAGGAACTAAACCATTTGTGGTTTATGGTGTAAACGCAATAACCGTATTTTTCCTTTCGGGCCTGATTCCAAGAATTTTAACGATGATCAGGGTCAGCATGCCTGATGGTACCACAGTAAACTCAAGGGAATGGATGTATGAAACTTTTTTTACCCCGTACTTTTCACCTGTAAATGCATCCCTTGCGGGTGCAGTTACCTTTATCCTGATCTGGCTTATCATCCTTTGGTGGATGTACAATAAAAAGATCATTATCAAAGTTTAGTTTTTATTAATTTACGATCCAATTATAATCATACTAAAATGAGATTTCTAAATAAATCACTTTTTACCCTCGCGGTAGCGGTATTCTATGCCGTATCGGGAATGGTCAGTGCTCAAACAGTTGTTAAGAGCAAAGCAAAAGTCCCTTCTGCAAACAGTACCTCATCAGAAATCATCCCCCTGGATCCCGCAATCAGGATTGGCAAGCTTCCAAATGGTTTTACCTACTATATCAGGAGGAATATTGAACCCAAAAATCGTGTACAGCTTTACCTTGCAAACAAAGTAGGCTCGATCATGGAAAATGATGACCAGCGCGGACTGGCGCATTTTATGGAACACATGGGCTTTAACGGTACAAAGAACTTTCCGAAGAACGACCTGGTTAATTATCTCCAAAAGGCAGGAGTTCGTTTTGGTGCAGACCTGAACGCTTATACCAGTTTTGATGAAACTGTTTATCAGCTTCCCATTCCGTCAGATGACCCGGAAGTACTCAAAAACGGTATTCAGATTATGCGTGACTGGGCACAGGAAGCAACTTTAGATCCTGCAGAAATTGATAAGGAACGGGGAGTTGTACTGGAAGAAAAGCGTTTAGGAAAAGGTGCACAACAGCGTATGCAGGATAAATATCTTCCGATGCTGTTCAATAATTCACGCTATTCAGACCGCCTTCCAATAGGTACCGAAGAAGTATTGAAGAATTTTTCGGCCGAAACCATCAAACAATTCTACAAAGACTGGTATAGGCCTGATCTTCAGGCATTAATAGTTGTTGGAGATATTGATGTCAATGCAATGGAACAGATCATCAAGGCAAAATTCTCTGATCTTAAAAACCCGGTTAAACCGCGTCAGCGTACAAAATATTCAATCTCATTATTGAATAAGAATCAGTTCATAGCAGTTACCGACAAGGAGTTTCCGGTAAGTGTTGCTCAGATTATGATCAAACATCCTGAGTCGAAGCTGATCACCAAAACAGATTACAGAAACAGCATTTTGAGATCCCTCTTCAATTCAATGATCGGAACCCGTTTTGCCGACATGAGCAAGCAGGCAGATCCTCCATTTCTGCAGGCAGGTGCCAATATCAGCGGTTTTTTAGCCGGGCTCGATATGTATAATGTGTTTGTAGTGGCAAAACCGGGAGAAATGGAAAGAGGCTTTAAAGCAGTCCTGACAGAAACAGAACGTGTACAGCGATTCGGTTTTACCCAAACAGAATTAGACCGTGCCAAACAAGCCTATCTGACCAATATGGAATCAGCTTTTAAGGAAAAAGATAAAACACCTTCCGAAAGCCTTGTCAATGAATATCTGCGGCATTTTCTTGAACAGGAAGCAAGTCCGGGCATAGAATATGAATACCAGATGGCCAATAGCCTTACTGGTGGAATCAGCCTGAATGATATCAATGTACTGGCTAAAAAGTATATCACCGACGTGAATCGTGATGTGATCATCATGGGTCCTGAAAAGGATAAAGCCAATCTGCCTGATGAAGCAAAAGTTGAAAGCTGGGTATCCGGTATTAAACAAAGTAATGTCAGTGCATACATTGATCAGGTGTCAGACAAACCACTTCTCTCTTCAAAGCCCGCAGGAGGAAAGGTGGTTTCTGAATCGAAAACACCTGAAATCGGAGTTACAGAATTTAAGCTCAGCAACGGGGTAAAGGTAATACTGAAACCAACCGATTTTAAGAATGATGAGATCAGCTTTTCTGCATTCAGTCCGGGAGGATCATCTTTATATAATGATGCAGATTATCAATCAGCGGTATATGCCACAGCTATCATCAGAAATGGCGGGGTAGGTGAATTTAACTCTGTACAGCTTCCCAAATTACTGAGCGGTAAACGGGTTTCAGTATCACCTTACATTTCAGAAAGGTTTGAAGGAATTTCAGGGTCAAGCACGCCAAAAGATCTGGAAACAGCCCTTCAACTAACCTATCTGTATTTCACTCAGCCACGTAAAGATGCCGAAACCTTTAAAGGTCTTATCGCTCAGCAAAAAGGTGGACTCGCTAACAGAGGGAATGATCCGAACAGTGTATTTGCTGATTCTGTTGCAGCCATACTTGGAAATTACAATGTCCGCAGAACCGGGCCATCTATCGAAAAAATCAACCAGGTAAACCTTGACCGCGCTTTCGAGATCTACAAAGACCGTTTTGCCGACGCGAGTGATTTTACTTTCGTATTTGTCGGAAGTTTTGAACCTGCAAAGATCAGACCTTTGCTTGAGCAATACCTTGGATCATTACCTTCCACTAATCGTAAAGAAACTGCCAGAGACCTGGGAATTCAGGTTCCGGCAGGTAAGATCGATAAAAAGGTTTATAAAGGTCAGGAGCCAAAAGCAAGCGTACGGCTTGTTTTCAGCGGGGGCTATACCTATAGCGAAAAGCATAATAATCAGCTGAATGCCCTTGCCGAAGTATTAACAATCAAACTGATTGAACGCTTAAGGGAGGATGAAGGTGGTGTTTACGGAGTTGGTGCCCGTGCTTCATATACCAAATTTCCAAAAAGCCGCTATACCTTCAGTATTTTATTCGGCTGTGCACCTGAAAATGTAGAAAAACTGATTAGCTCAACCCTGGATGAGATCAATAAGATCAGACAGCATGGAGCTCAGGCAACAGATATAGAAAAATTCCTTGCAGAGGAGAACCGGACAACTGAAACACAGCTTAAAGACAATGGATTCTGGTTAGGTTATCTGACCAATCAGTATCAAAATGAAGATGAGCCAAAGCAGATATTAACTTACCTTGAATCTTTGAAGGAGCTCACTCCCGAATTTTTGAAAGCTACAGTACAATACCGCCTGACTCCCGAAAATTATATCAGGATGGTGCTTCTTCCTGAAAAATAAAATAGCTCTCATTAACAATGCCGCTCAGAAATCTGAGCGGCATTGTTAATTTTCCGGTGCGTATAACTTAGAACAGAGCACTTGCTGAAACCGCATTCGAAGCGGAGCTTTCATTTTTTAACCTGTCAATAGCAGTAACTACATAAGTATAGCTGCGGTTAGCATTAAGCGCAGTGTCAGTATAAATGGTTTCTGATGCATTAAATGAGATCTTCAGAATATGATGAGCTTGTTCGGTATCAATTCTTTCTCCTCTGTTAACCCTGTAAATCACATATCCGTAAGCCTTTTCGCCATCGCTTGCCGCCAATGGCTCCTGCCAGCTTAATTCAACGCCTTTAGCAACAGGTTTTGCTGTAAGTACAGTCGGGGCATTGGGTTTGACATCATCCAGCCAGGCCATTGCAGGCTGAAGGGCCGGATACCTGTAAAAATCGTTGCGTAAAGAATCCTGAACTCCGGCAAGGTTATTCGTGACAGACTTAGAGCTGAAAAACACACTTCCCTGAATATTTGAATTGTTCCTGAGATATCTGATCTGATCAGGGATCTGGCGGCGATCATTCCATCCCGGCCTGGTTTCCATAGCTCTGTACACTCCCTGTCCAATATATACATGTTTGCCAAAGGCATTATTGCTCCACCAATCGGTTAATTTATCATAAGGTGCAACCTGGTATCCAAACGGGAAATAAATCTGCGGATTGATATAATCCAGCCATCCTGATTGAACCCATTTCCTGGCATTAGCATACAATTTACCATAACCATCAAATCCATTACTTTCAGAACCATCAGGGTCTTGAGACTTGTTGCGCCAGATACCAAAAGGACTGACACCAAATTTAACATAGTTTTTTGCGCTGTGAATGCTGTCTGATAAGACATGAATTAAAGTATCCACATTATTTCTGCGCCAGTCGTCAATATTCTGGAATCCGGAGCCATACTTCTTAAATGTTTCAGCATCTGTTAGCAGCTGATTAGTTTCAGGATAGGGATAAAAGTAATCGTCAAAATGCACGCCGTCGATGTCGTAATTTTTCACCACATCCATAATCACACTTACAATATATTGACGTACTTCAGGAAGGCCGGGATTAAATAGCTTCTTACCTCCGTAAGTAAAAAACCATTCAGGTTTCTGTTTAGTAATATGATTGGCAGCAGTATGGGCATCAATA
The DNA here is from genome assembly GCA_041671205.1 of Pedobacter sp. Taxonomy (GTDB): domain Bacteria; phylum Bacteroidota; class Bacteroidia; order Sphingobacteriales; family Sphingobacteriaceae; genus Daejeonella. Next base: position 1,604 of record JBAZCD010000149.1, on the reverse strand, counting down.
AGGTTAAAGGTAGCGCGATAAGGATTAAACCATGCGTGAAGCTCCATTCCCCGTTTATGGGCCTCATCAATAGCAAACTCCAGCGGATCATAGTTCGGAACCGGAGCTCTTCCTTGTGTACCTGTTAAAAAACGGCTCCATAACTCGCGGCTTTTGCCATATAGTGCATCAGTTGCAGGCCGTATTTGCAACAAGATTGCATTTATACCGCTCTTCTGATGTTCGTCAAAAATCCGGAGCAGCTCAGCCTTTTGGATATCTGAATTTAAGCCCGGTTTGGATGGCCAGTCTATATTTGCAACTGTTGCTACCCACACCCCCCTGAATTCACGTTTAGGATGAGATTTACTTTGAGATTTGAGAAAAGAGGGAGTGGCAACAAGGAATGTGATGATGAAAATTAAATTTTTTATCATGAAAAGGGGAAAGTTATTGCGCAAAGATAATTAATCTAATTTATTGCTTTATCGTGGTTTGGGCTATTTTATAGATAAATAATGCCAGAAAATATGTAAATTCAGTCGTTTATGATGCCTTAATGGCCTAAATTTTAGTCAAACGCAACCCGAAAACACTAAATCCTAAGTCTTAAACAATATATTTGCTTCAAATACAGTTTTATTGAAACGATTGTAAATGGATATTAATTGCCGCAAATCAAACAATTGAATATGGAAAACCCTGAACAGGAGCAGCCAATACGAAAGGACTCGAATAAAATCTATTTTTTAATCGCAGTGATTCTTGCCTTACTAGGAACCAATACCTATTTATTTTTTAAGGACAAGAAAGCTAATGACCGTATCGTAACGATCAGTGATGAAAAAACCAGAATGCAGACTGAAATTGATAAAATTGAAGCTGAGTTGGATAATGCAACAAGCAATAATCTGAGACTTACCGATGAAATGCAAAAAGAAGAGGAAATTGCCAGAGATAAAATTGATGGGCTGAGAAATGCCCTCAAACAAGGACAACTAACACAAGGGCAGCTTGCAAAGGCACAGGAAGAAATAAAACAACTTAAATATTTTGTTACCAGATACTCATCAGAGATTGAGGAATTAAAAAAACTAAACCAAAATCTGACCACTGAACGGGATCAATTACAATCAACAGTTGATTCGGTTAGTTCAAAGGCTATTGAACTTGAAAAACAAAATGAAGAGCTAAATACAAAAGTTCAGGCAGCAGCAGCCATAAAAGCCGGAAATATTTCAATAGCCGCTTATAACATTCGTAGTAATGGCAAAGAGAGTATGGTTAGCCGTGCTAATACCACAGATAAGTTAAGAGTTAATTTTTCAATCGTGAATAACGCGTTGGCTGAAAAGGGAATGCATAATATTTTCCTTCGGGTGATCGACCCAAGCGGCAATCTGATTATCTCCAATAATGCAGGAATATTTATATCTGATGATGAGGAATTACAATATTCTTATAAAACCGCTATTGAATTTGCCAACGACGGAAGGACCTATTCTTTAGACTGGGTTAATAGCGGAAGCTATCAGAAAGGCACTTATACGCTGATGCTCTATGCAGATGGATACACGATGGGAAAGGGCTCGGTAAGTCTGAGATAGGCGCTTTATAAGGTAAAC
>JBAZCD010000148.1:4574-7022 GCA_041671205.1 Pedobacter sp. | reverse complement strand
TATATCCGGTAACCAGAAGGATAGCTGCGAGACAGGCTAAGGGTATTTTATTCAGGAGCATGGGTATAAATAGCAGGGACAAAAGCAGCCAGGACCCATGATAAATAGCACTCATCTTTGTCCTTCCTCCAGAATTTACATTCACCGAAGATCTTACAATAACTGAGGTCATAGGCAAACCGCCGAGCAATCCGCTACTCATATTTCCAATACCCTGAGCAACAAGCTCCCTGTTGGTTGGTGAGGTCCGTTTTATCGGATCAATCTTATCAACCGCCTCAATACTCAGTAAGGTCTCAATACTGGCTACGATGGCAATGGTAAAGGCCACAGCCCAAACGTCCTTATTCCCTATTTGAGAGAAATCAGGAAAAGAAAAAAGACTAATCAATTCATTGAATGAATTCACAACCGGTATGGTCACCAATTGCTCCGGACTTAAGGCAATGCCTGTACCCTGAAAAAGAATTGTCAGGATAATACCCGAAACAACCACCAGAACCGGCGCAGGAATCGCACTCATCTTTTTAAACCGGGGCCAGAAGATCATGATCAGCAGCGAAAGTGAACTGATAATCACGGCGCCGTAACTGATCATATTTGAGGCTGAGGCAATGGCCGAAAAGGTATTCTCATGATCGGCCTGAAAGAAGCTTTCATCACCTTCAAAATCAGAATCAAACCCTACAGCATGAGGCAGCTGTTTTAGGATTAAGATCACACCAATGGCGGCCAGCATTCCTTCAATTACAGAAGAAGGAAAATAATTGGCAATTATACCCGCCTTCAATACCCCCAGAATGATCTGAAGCATACCTGCCAGCACTACTGCAAGCAAAAATGTTTGATAATTTCCCAGAGAGGCAATGGCACCAAAAACGATTACTGTTAAACCGGCTGCCGGGCCACTGACACTTAACTGTGAGCCGCTAATGGCAGAGACAACAATACCCCCAATAATACCCGTTAAAATACCTGCGAAAAGCGGGGCTCCTGAAGCTAATGCGATGCCCAGACATAAAGGCAATGCAACCAGGAAAACCACAATACTGGAAGGCAGATCTCTTTTCAGGTTCTTTTTTAAAAAGTAACTGCCTATATCAAAGAAGGTGCTCTTCTTTTGTTCATTAATCATATATAAAATATTATAAATCAGTTGAATAAATATCACACGGCCCATAACCAGGCGCGGATAGCAGAATTAAAATTCATATATCAAAACTTCCGTCAGGATATAATCATGAAATAAAATGGTGAATTCAGAATCTCAGGATCCGCTTAAATGCGGTTCTCAAATTCATTGAAAAATTAACAGACCCTAACTTCTCTGCATGAACACTTGAAGCAAAATCTGAAGGGAAATATCAACAGTTTGGAGGAGGTGTTGGAACTGTCGGATAGAATGCCTGAATCTGATAATCGAGCATTGCTATGTATTTGTTTGTAGCGATGATTGAGTGTGGGCGGCAGAAATTAAATTTATAAAAGCCGCTTAACCATTCTCCTTTAGTCAGTGAATCTTTCATCTGATCAGCACCTTTAGAATTATGACTTTCTATTTCAAGCTGCATGATCACCGCATTGACAATTTTACTGTCTATATGATTGGCAATAACAGGTACGATGGAAATTACCATCTTCGCAAAGAAGATGAACAAAAAGACGAAACTGAATATTTTTTTAGCGAATTCCTTTTTCATCAATTGTAATGCTTCAGATAATGAAGCCTTTTTTAATATTGTCAAAATTAACAATTAATCAAAAAAATAAGCTCCTGTTCAGGATAAATTCAAAAAATAACGAAAGAGTTACACTCAGATTACTTTTCAGTGGTCATTGTTTAAATGCCAAGTTCAAACTGGGTTAACACTCCCCATTTATTTCCGGGATACCTGAATGCATAATTACCATCAGTAGCCATGTAATTCAGGTTGAGCTGCATCTTAACCCTGTGCTTATTCAAATATTTTGTCGCACCCAATTCGAGTACATTTTTCCTGTCTTCATAAGCCAGAATTTTAACTGAGGGAGTCAAGCGCGAATATCTGAACGCAAATTCAATATTAGACGGAAAGACATAGGAAGCCTGGTGGTTTATTCCATTTCCTGTAAAAGCATACCTCAGGCTTCCGGATGTGTTAAAGGTTAGTGGACTATCAATATGCCTTTTAATATATTCTACTGAATACGCCCAGCCCCTGTATTTCCCTATTGCATCGATCATCCAGGTTGTCATATCTACCGGATTGTAAAGTTCCTTTCCAAGTTGTCCGCCAGTCCTGTTTGTCTTCTTATTCATACTATAACCTGCCGCAATAGAAATTTTTGGTTTAGGTTCACGCTCCAGGTCACCCTCCGAATAATCACCATCTCCTGTGAAAACGCCCAAAGGCAATAACTCTGCACGGCCCGGTATATGCAAGGCCATCATCTGTTGAATTAACGATA
>JBAZCD010000148.1:0-4564 GCA_041671205.1 Pedobacter sp. | reverse complement strand
CTTTTAATGTTAGACTAGCATCCCTCAGAAGATCCAAACACTTTTAAATCAGGCTAGAACAAAAATGTTCCATGGTACAAAAACAAACTAAATACAAGCGATATTTCAATTGCTTTATGCATTTTTTAGTAATTTCACGATTCCGGAGAAATCAATTATTAAACCTTTGAATTGTGAATAAAAGGACTGAATTATTAAAGAAAAAACAGACGGAAGCCCTGCTGGGTGGTGGTAAGTCGAGAATTGAAAGTCAGCATAAGAAAGGTAAACTCACTGCCAGGGAACGGCTTCATTTTTTGCTGGATGAGGGTTCATTTGAAGAGATCGGAATGCTGGTGATGCACCGCTCAACCGATTTCGGGATGGAAAAGGAACATTATCCCGGAGACGGGGTTGTTACCGGATATGGTACCATTAACGGCCGGCTGGTTTATGTCTTTTCACAGGATTTTACTGTTTTCGGAGGCTCACTTTCAGAAACCCATGCAGAGAAGATATGCAAGATCATGGATCTTGCCATAAAAAATGGAGCACCGGTAATCGGGCTGAATGATTCAGGAGGCGCCCGGATTCAGGAGGGAGTTGTTTCTTTGGGAGGCTATGCCGATATATTTTACCGCAATACCATGGCTTCGGGGGTAGTTCCGCAGATCTCGGCAATCATGGGCCCCTGTGCAGGTGGCGCTGTTTACTCGCCTGCCATCACCGACTTTGTTCTGATGGTTGAGAATACTTCCTATATGTTCGTAACCGGGCCGAATGTAGTCAAAACCGTTACCCATGAGATTGTAAGTTCCGAAGAACTGGGTGGGGCATCTGCACATTCAACAAAATCGGGGGTTACACATTTTGCCTGCAGCAATGAGCTTGATGCCATTAATCATGTAAAAAAACTGCTTTCTTTTATGCCGCAGAACTGTGAGGAAAATGCCCCGGCATTACCCTACGAAACTGCAGACGAATCAAGGCCAAAGCTTGAGGATATTATCCCGGAGAATAATTCTCAGCCCTATGACATCCGCGAAGTAATTTTCGAAGTATGCGATGAAGGAACATTTCTGGAAGTACATAAGGATTTTGCTGAGAACATAGTGGTTGGCTTTGCACGTCTGGCAGGCAGAAGTATTGGTATCGTGGCCAATCAGCCCGCATTTTTAGCGGGTGTACTGGATATTAACTCATCCGTCAAAGGAGCCCGTTTTGTTCGTTTTTGCGATAGCTTTAACATTCCCCTCTTAGTTCTTGAAGATGTTCCGGGTTTCCTTCCGGGAACAGATCAGGAATGGAATGCAATCATCACAAACGGCGCAAAACTGTTGTATGCCTTCTGTGAAGCTACCGTGCCAAGGATTACAGTGATCACCCGGAAAGCTTATGGCGGCGCTTATGATGTGATGAACTCCAAGCATATCGGTGCTGACATGAACTACGCCTGGCCCGGTGCCGAAATCGCAGTGATGGGAGCCAAAGGTGCAGCCGAGATTATTTTCAAGAAAGAGATCAGTGCGGCCAAAGATCCGAATGCGAGCTGGGTCGAAAAGGAAAAAGAATATTCGGATATTTTCGCAAACCCCTACCGGGCCGCAGAACGCGGATTTATCGATGAAGTTATTGAGCCCTCCGAAACCAGAAGAAAGCTCATTAAGGCATTCAAAATGCTGGAGAATAAGGTGGTTAATAACCCAAGGAAGAAACATGGGAATATGCCTTTGTAAACATCCTTACAAATGTCTCATATAGAACAAATTTCCCCGGAACTTACCTGGCGTATTCGCCGTCAGGTTTTGTATCCGGATCAGGAATTCGGGAAGGCTATTCTTGATAATGATGATGATGGTATGCACCTGGGCTTATTTTATGAAAATAAGCTGATCAGTGTGGTCTCGTTATTCAGGAAAGAGAATGAGATGCAGTTACGCAAATTTGCCACGATTGAAGAATACCAGGGCAGAGGTTTTGGCACAGAGCTATTAAAGTACCTGATCGAAATAGCGAAAACAGAAAATTGCAATCGGATCTGGTGTAATGCACGCAAAAATGCTTCGGGTTTTTATGCTAAATTTGGCTTTACAGAAACAGAAAAAACCTACCATAAGGATGGACATGATTTCTTGATCATGGAAAAAACTTGTTTTAAGAATCAGAAGCAATGAACGACATTCTTCAGACCCGCCAATTTGAGAACTTAATCTTTGAATTAAGAGGTTTTAAGGTAATGATCGATGCGGATCTGGCCTCACTCTATGAGACTGAAACAAAACGATTGAAAGAACAGGTCAAAAGAAATAAAGATCGTTTCCCTGATGACTTTATGTTCGAATTGACTTTGGAAGAAAAGGAACAACTGGTCGCAAATTGCGACCGGTTAAATAACCTCAAACATTCCAGCATTAACCCGATGGCTTTTACTGAGCAAGGGGTTGCAATGTTATCCTCTGTATTAAGATCGCCCAAAGCGGTCAAAATTAATATCGAAATTATGCGTGCTTTTGTATATTACCGGCAGATCCTCTTGCAAAATCAGGATCTTTATAAAAAGGTTAAAGAGCTGGATGATAAGATCAATCACGTTTACCGTTTTTTATTAAATAAGATTGAAATCAGGAAAAGTACCGTAGAGCCGGTTGGCTATAAATTGAAATCCAAGAAAGAACAGAAATAATGGCAAAGAAAAAAGAACAGAAACATATCCCGGTAGTGACTAAGAAATCACTGGATTTTTTTGAAAAATATATCAACAATCCCTCCCCGACTGGTTTTGAGTGGGAAGGCCAGAGAATGTGGCTGGATTATATCAAACCCTATACCGATGAGTATATGGTTGACAATTACGGTACCGCAGTCGCGGTGATCAACCCAAAAGCAGAGTTTAAAGTTGTGATCGAGGCTCATGCTGATGAGATCTCCTGGTTTGTTAATTATATCACCAAAGAAGGACTGATCTATGTGATCAAAAATGGCGGTTCAGATCATCAGATCGCCCCATCAAAACGGGTAAATATCCACACCGACAAAGGAATTGTAAAGGCAGTCTTCGGCTGGCCTGCGATCCATACCCGCAATGGTGAGAAAGAAGAGACTCCAACCTTAAAGAACATCTTCCTGGATTGCGGATGTACCAGCAAGGAGGAAGTAGAGGAATTAGGTGTTCACGTTGGATGCGTCATTACTTATGAAGATGAATTCATGGTTTTAAATGAGCGTTATTATGTGGGCCGTGCGCTCGACAATCGTGCCGGAGGCTTTATGATTGCAGAGGTTGCCCGCCTGTTAACAGAGAACAAGAAAAAATTGCCGTTCGGATTATACATTGTTAATTCCGTTCAGGAAGAGATTGGTTTACGGGGGGCAGAGATGATCGCTCACCGAATCAAACCAAATATCGCGATCATCACAGATGTAACTCATGATACCCAAACCCCGATGATCAATAAGATTACTCAGGGTGACCTTGCCTGCGGAAAAGGCCCGGTGGTTTCTTATGCACCAGCGGTACAGACCAATCTGAACAAATTACTGATCAGGGCAGCTGAGGTTAATCATATTCCTTTTCAGCGCCAGGCATCCTCCCGTTCTACCGGAACTGATACTGATGCATTTGCCTATTCAAATGACGGGGTAGTGTCTGCCCTGATCTCCCTGCCCCTGCGCTACATGCACACTACCGTTGAAATGATCCATAAAGAAGACGTAGATAATGTGATCCGTCTGATCTATGAGTCTTTACTGAGTATTGAGGTTGGGCATGATTTCAGATCGATAAAATAAGTATGGTTGAGAATGGTGAATGGACATATTATATTTTCATTTGAATTGAATCAGTAAATCACTGACAACCGGCAAATACAAGAGACAAGTAATTTAAATGAGAAAAATCAGCACCATCCTGGCAGGATTAGCACTAGTTTACAATTCTGCTTCGGCGCAGGATATGCAAGGCTATCAAAAGCCGCCACAGCCGATCATGAGTCTGCTGGAGGCCCCGGTTAATCCGGCTGTCAGGATTAGTTCTGACGGAGAATGGATGCTTTTGCTCGAAATGCCGGGGCTCCCCTCTATTTCAGAATTATCACAGCCTGAACTTCGGCTTGCCGGCCAGCGGATCAATCCGGCAAATAATGGACAAAGCCGCTCGCCGGCTTATACCGGTATAAAAGTTAAATCGATTAGTTCAGGGACAGAGAACACTCTCATCGGACTTCCAAATGAGCCCAGGCTGGCAAATTTTACCTGGTCGCCTGATGAAAGTAAAATAGCCTTTACCCACAATGGTCTAAAAGGTATTGAATTATGGGTCGCTGATATGAGTTCCTTTCAGGCCAGGCGATTAAGCAATTTTTATCTCAATGAGACCTACGGCAATTCCTTTATCTGGAACCCCGATAGCAAGAACCTGCTTGCCAAATTTATTGATGACAGCCGGCAAGCATTGCCTGAGCAGAACCTGATCCCAACCGGGCCGGTAATCCAGGAAAATACCGGAAAATCAGCTCCGGTGCCTACTTACCAGGATCTTTTAAAAAACCCATATGATGAGAAACTCTTCGATTATTACTTCCGCTCC
>JBAZCD010000147.1:0-7038 GCA_041671205.1 Pedobacter sp. | reverse complement strand
TTGCACAAAGCAAAGTGGATTCAGTTCAGAATGTTAAAGAAATTGTAATCAGGGGCTATCTATCTGAACAGCCCATTTTAAAAGTCCCGGCCTCAGTCAGTTTAATCAGCAACAAGCAATTAAGGGATCAGCCCGGAATTTCCATGGTACCAGCACTTAATGCTGTTCCCGGCATCAGAATGGAGGAAAGATCTCCGGGAAGCTACCGTTTATCCATTCGCGGCAGTTCTTTAAGATCCCCTTTTGGTGTTAGGAATGTAAAAATATACCTGGATGAATTACCTCTGACAGATGCCGGGGGGAATACCTATCTGAACTTAATTGATGTGAACAGCATCCATAATATCGAAGTTTTAAAAGGTCCGGACGGAAGTCTGTTCGGTGCGAACTCAGGCGGAGTGGTTTTGATCAACCCGGTTGATAAAGGTGCCGACAGTTCATGGGCATCTGCCGGAATCAGCGGAGGATCATACGGTTTATTCCAGGAAAAACTGGCCATACAGAAAAAGTTCAAAAACCAGTATCTGAATATCAATCATTCCTATCAGAAATCTGATGGCTACAGAGAGCATAGTGCCATGAGCCGTCATTATGCTCAGTTGATGTACCGCCTGAACTATTCTGAAGAGAACCAGCTTCGCGTGCTCGCTTTTTATTCTGATCTGGAATACAAAACACCGGGTGGATTAACTCTTGTTCAATACAATGCAAATCCGCAGGCTGCGAGACCTTCCACAGCATTCGTAGCAGGTCCTGTTGCCCAAAAAGCAAGGATTGAAAACAATACACTGTATGCAGGTATTGTCAATGAAGCTATGATCACTGATAATCTTCGCCACGTAATGGCCGTTTTCGGTTCAAAAACTGATTATTTGAACCCATTCATCACGAATTATGAGATCCGTGAAGAATATACCGGAGGAATCAGAACTTATCTTGAATTATCAGGAGATGAAGATAAAGTTGTTAACTGGAAATGGAACGCCGGGCTTGAATTACAGGGCACCAGTGCCGATATAGCCAACTATAACAATAACAAGGGTGAACAGGGTAGCCTTCAGGCACAGGACGACATTCTCTCACGTCAATTCTTTTATTTCACACGCTTTTCAGCCAATATCGGCGATAAGTTAACAGCTGAAGTTGCTGCAAGCTTAAATTATTACCGGTATCATTTTTCAAAGAATATCAGGACTTATGCAAACCGGTTTGAGCGCACATTTGATCCGGAGTTAATGCCTCGTTTTGCCTTATCCTATCAGATCTCTGAGAATCTTGCCTTGCGTTCCTCTGTCAGCAGAGGCTACTCTCCCCCAACAATCGCAGAGGTTAGGGCATCTGACAATAAGATCAATACGAACATCGAATCAGAAACCGGTTGGAATTATGAAGCCGGGTTCCGCTTACGCAACAGCAATGACAGACTTTGGATGGATGCATCGGTCTTCCAATACCGCCTGGAAAATGCAATTGTTCGCCGTGTCAATGCAAATGATACAGAATATTATTTAAATGCGGGAGGTACAAGACAAACAGGGATTGAAACTCAGGCAAGCTATTGGTTAATTGAACCGGGATCAAAAGGCTTACTTAAGGGATTACAGATTCAGAACAGTTTTACCCTGAGTAAATACTTTTTCAGGGATTACCAGAATGGAACTGCTAATTATTCAGGAAACCGTTTAACCGGGACACCAAGAAGTGTCCTGGTTAGCGGACTTGATTTCCGCTTTCAAAAGAATTTTTACCTGTTTGCCCAGCACAATTACACCTCAAAAATTGCTTTGAATGATGCAAACACCGTTTACTCAAAGGATTTTAACCTGGTTCATTTCAAGGCAGGGTGGAGAAGTTCAAGACCCGGCAAACCGGTTCTGGATTTTTATGTGGGGATAGACAATCTTCTTGATGAGACCTATAGTCTTGGGAATGACCTGAATGCTTTTGGAGGCCGATATTTCAATGCTGCTGCGAAGCGTAACTTCTTTGGCGGAATAAAGTATACGCTCTAATATTTCATAATTGTTCATCCGATGGCTCAAGGTCATCGGATGAACAACTACCGGCTAATATTTGAGTTCAGCCTGCTTTTCGGTTGGGTTCATCATATAAGTTATAAGCGTTCCATCATTCAATAGTTCCACAACGCGAAAACCTTTATACGGAGTACCCCAATTGCCCCCAACATGCGAATCGAATAAGAATGGGATATTTTTCGCCATGATCACCCCATCCTGATCATGTTCATGTCCATGGAATCCGGCTCTGATGTTCGGATATTTATGGATCAGATCAAAAAACTCAGGGGTATCAATGGCATTTTTGGTCCATTTAGCCTGGGGAATATGCAGGATCAAAAACACATTCTTTTTGCTTTTGTATTGCTCCAGTTTCTCTTCTAACCATTCCAGATCAGGCGATACATAGGTTCCCCGCTCATTGGAAGTATCTGCCAGAATAAATGCAGAGCCTTTGGCCTCGAAACTAAGATTCAAAGGCATTTTCCATACGTCATTCCATAACTCATCAGTAACCATATCGTGGTTTCCGCGAACCACATAATATGGAACCTCAAACTTATCGGTCTTTTTCTTTACCAGAGGAAGAAGGTTTGCCTCATTATGAATAATATCGCCATTGAGTACACAAAAGTCAATACGATTACTCTTATTGAACAGATTGATCTGATTAATCACTTTATCAGTCATTTCATCAAATGCTGTATTTGGCTGTCCGTAATGAAAGTCGGATGCAAGTACAAATCTCAGTTTACCTTTTGCCTTCAGGCCGTAAACTTCTTCTGCCGAAAGATCAGTAATCCTTCCTGTGATCAATAAGGCAGAAGCAAGAGAAACCTGCTGAATAAATTTCCTCCTTGATTGACTGTTATTTTTATTCTCCATTGTGTAATAATTTTTTCAGATGATGTAATTGACAGCTATATTTTTGGCATATAAAATCAAAATATAAACTTATCAAAAGTGTTTAATTTTAATGACCTGTATGTAAATTAAGTATTAATATTACATACTCCGTGATCCCTATCTTAATTTCGCCGACTTTAATTCCACAGTATCGCTTTCCAGAAACTGAATTTTATAGCCTCCTGTGTCAACAACAGCTTTAGGGAAAATTTTTGTCAGCTGACTGAAGTCAGCAACTGACAGGGCCGTATGATAAAGAAAAATCTGGCGGAGCTCTTTCAGTCCACTCAACTGACTTAGTCCTTTAGCTGTCACCCGGGTCCCAACAAGATTAATATACTGAAGTTTTGACAGGCTGTTCAGCAGGCCGATACCTGCATCACTTACTGCAGTTCTTTCAAGAGACAAACGGGTTAGGGAGGAGAATTTTGCTATTAATCCCAGTTTTCTATCATCCAGATTAGAATCTCCGAGTTTTAGCCAGATCAATTGTTTGCTCAGCGGCTCCAGTAGCTGAAGGTCCTTTTCTGTGATCGAGTCGAGAGCAACAAAATTTGCCGAGAGGTAATTACTGTTTTGTGCAACCGGTGTTAAAGCGATCCCCCGTGCCTGTAATTCCTTTATTGCCTTTGTATCTGCCTGCGCAACTGTTTGAGCAGGAATGTCAGATACCTTTTCAGCTTCAGATTTTTCTTCCGACTGCAGTGAAAGCAAGACCGGCTTTATTTTTTCAGTTTGTACCAATGCATTTACCTTTTTATTGAAATCAGCACCGCTGCCTACCCACCAATGAATCAGAGCCGTCTCAGCTTTTGTCAACTGGGGCTGCTCAAGCGGAGGCATATGGTCATCATTCTCCTTTGCCAGTAAAATCCTTTTTATCAGTTCACTTTCCTCTGTTTTACCGGCAATGATTACTTGTCCGCCTTTGCCCCCTTTTAAAATAAAATCAGGGATATCAAGCCTCAATTTTCCTTTCTGCTTATTGGGACCATGACATTTATAACATTTTGAAGTCAGAATGGGCTTGATAATATCCTGATAAACAAGCGCTTCCTGAACATTTGGAATGGGTTTTCTTTTCTGTTCGTTCAATTCTGAACCACTGGATGAAAAAGCGCGGATCAGGTAATCGGATCCATGAGTAATGGAACCACCGAAATGCCCGGTGAGGATGATCAAAAATACTATCAGGATAGTAATCCAGGTGTTTTGTCTCTCATTCCTGTTTAAATACCAGGCTGCGACTGAAATTATTGCCAGGGCAATACCAGACCATTGGTGATTAAAAATCATGCGCTCATCATAATCACCGTTTATTGAGAGCAGGTAACCACTAATACAGGATGCAATGGCGCTGACCATTCCAATAAACAAAATAATACTTACAGCAGAGGCCAGCGTCTGATATTTTTCCTTTCGGGAAAGCAACTGAAATAGGGCAGCGAGCAACAATATCCCAATCGGCAGATGCACAAGCAGGGGATGAAAACTCCCGGCAAAATCAACCGGACTAAATAATAAAACAACGATTACATTCATTCAGGGAATATCAAAATCAGGAATATCTTTTTCTAAGTAAATGCATCATATGCACGTTAATGGCCCATTGATCACCCAATGGTTGTTTGGTATAAGGCAATGTGGGCATATAATCAGGTGGGCCAAACTCTGTAAGAACGGTCATGCGTTCTCCATTCTTCTTTTTTCTGTCAACAATTTTATCCCACCATTCGAAATGCTGCTTTACAGTCTGTTCCCATTCAGGTGCACGCGGATCATTTACCTGCGGACCTTCGGGATGGCCAATTCTGGCGTGAATATGATCGGTTCTTTCAAGGGCAAGGGCCACCGTCTCTTTCTGATCAGCCAGTAAACTCTCATGCACATTGCACCAGTGTGAAATGTCTAATGTTAATCTCAGGTCGGGATATCTTTCCAGAAAATTTCTGGTAATATGTGCTGCAAAGAGCATTCTGCCCCTATGCGTTTCATGGCAGATTAAAATGTCTGTTTCTTTTGCCAGAGCCTGTGTATGCTCTATGAACTTTTTATTGTCTTCAAAACTGAAATAATCCTTGCCCGAGTGATTATTGATATACAAAGGCCTCTGAATATTTTGTTTGGCCGCCGCATCAATCATTCTTTTGTAGAATTCAAGGTGCTCCTGCGGATTGGATTGCGATCCCCCGCAGAGGAAACCAATTTCAAGATCATGAGCCTTCAGCGCTGTGAATATTTCATCCTGCGCCTTTTTATTATCAGTCGGCCACCACAACTCTATACCATCATATCCTTCCTTTTTTGCTTTTGCACAAAAGGTATCCATTGTACCCTGAAAGCCCCAGCTGGTAGCCATGATCTTCAGGGTATAGTTTTTATTCAGAACTGATGAAGAAGGTCCTTCCTGTAAAGCAAATGATTCCAACGAGGATAAAAGTAATGCTGCAGAACCTGCTGCAGAGGTTTTAATGAATTTTCTTCTGTCTTGTCTCATACTGATTATGTGCAGCAGCCAATCTGCATTAAGCTAAAATATCTGTAATCACTTTACCGCCAACATCCGTTAAGCGGAAAGGCCTTCCCTGCGATTCATAGGTAAGCTTCTCATGGTCAAAGCCTAGCTGATTCAGAATTGTAGCCTGAATATCAAAAGCTTCCGTCTTCCCGCTGACAATATCATAACCGATTTCATCTGTTTCTCCATAAGTAGTACCGCCCTTAATGCCGCCACCAGCCATCCACATATTGAATGCAGCAGCATGATGATCTCTGCCCTTAAACGGCATATCTTTCCCCTCACGGTTTTCCTGCATTGGAGTTCTTCCGAATTCGGCACCCCAAACAATCAGGGTTTCATCAAGTAAGCCTCTTTGTTTCAGATCAAGGATCAGTGCAGTGATTGGTTTATCCACTTTCCTGCATTTATTGACCAGGCCGATATCAACCGAACCGCTGGCAGAAGTACCATGAGTATCCCAGCCCCAGTCAAATAACTGTACAAAACGGACACCCTTCTCTACCAGTTTTCTGGCCAGCAGCACATTGTTTGCAAAACTTGTTTTACCCGGTTCAGTACCGTACATCTCATGGATGTATGCCGGTTCATCGTTGATATTCATTACTTCAGGTACTGAAATTTGCATCTTATAGGCCATTTCATACTGTGAAATACGCGACAGAATTTCCGGATCTTTATATTCTTCGAACTGTTCCTGATTTATTTTATTGATCGCATCAATTGATGCCTTGCGCAGATCCCTGTCCATACCCGCCGGATCTTTTATGAACAGAACCGGATCTCCTTCTCCCCTGCATTGAACCCCCTGATAGACACTCGGTAAAAAGCCGCTTCCCCATACACTTTTGCCAGCATCAGGATTATTGCCTCCGGAAGTTAATACGACGAATCCTGGTAAATTTTTATTTTCTGATCCCATGCCATAGGTTACCCATGCGCCAATGCTTGGCCTGCCTAAACGGGCTGATCCGGTTTGCATCAATAATTGCGCAGGTGCATGGTTGAACTGGTCTGTTGTTACCGCATTCAGCATGGCAATATCATCAGCCACAGTCGCCAGATGAGGCAAATTATCAGACAACCATAATCCGCTTTTCCCATGCTGCCTGAAATTAGCCTGCGGACCCAACATTTTAGGGACACCGCGAATAAAGGCGAATTTTTTTCCTTCCAGTAAAGATTGCGGACATTCCTGCCCATCCAATTTTGCCAGTTCCGGTTTATAACTGAACATTTCCAGCTGAGAAGGTGCCCCGGCCATATGGAGATAAATGACAGACTTAGCCTTACCCGGAAACATCGGCGGCCTGGGAGCCAACGGGTTGGTTGGATCAAAAAAAGAATTGGGCGCTGATGGAGTATTGCTCACACAGCTTCCAAGTAAAGAGCCTAATGCCAAAGCTCCAAAGCCCATGGCCCCTTCCTTTAAAAAATGACGACGGGTATGTAATTGTAAAGCCGCATGTTCTGCTTCCCTTACTAAGCTTTGTGCCTGAGTATCTCTCTTCATAATCGATAATATTTCAATATCTGACCCTGTCTAATTTTTATTAAGCCATTCATCCGTATTCAGCATAGCACCGGCAACAATGA
>JBAZCD010000146.1:0-7045 GCA_041671205.1 Pedobacter sp. | reverse complement strand
GGCTCATGAGGTAATGGCTCATCTTGAGGCAAAGCGCCAAAACAGAGTTTTAAATGAGCTGATCCTTAGACATGAAGAGATCAGTACCATGTTTAATAGCTCGGCAGAGCTTCATTGTATTTTAGATCGCGGCGGAAGGATACAACTGATGAACAGTGTGGTAGAGCGGCTTCTCGGCTATACGGTTGAGGAGGTGCTCGGCCAATCGATCTGGGAATTCTTTTATGAGGGAGATAGTAAACACCTGATTCCTCAGATTGAAAAGGGTTTGAGAAGGGGCAAAAAGAGTTTTGAACTTGAAGGCAGAATCAAGTTAAAAGACGGTTCTACTAAGTGGATGGGTTGGTCTATTGCGGTCAAAAATGAAAAATGGTATGCCAATGGCCGTGATATCAGCGACAAGAGAAAAATGGTCGAAGATCTCGAGCAATTATCACTTGTTGCAAACAAGGTTAATAATGGTGTAATTATCAGTGACAATAAAAGCCAGGTAATCTGGGCAAATGAAGCATCAGAGGTAATTACAGGGTATAACCTTACTGATCTGAAAGGGCATAAACTGGGGGATATATTAAAAGGCAAAGAAACCGATCTTAAAGTAATCCGTAAAGCCAGGGAACTAACAAAAAACAAGCGGCCCTTTTCTGTAGATCTTCTTGTTTACAAAAAGGATGGCACTCCAATCTGGTTGTCCATACTTAATTCGGTAATTCTGAATAACGAAGGGAATATTGACAAGGAAGTTGAAGTAATCATTGACATTACATCCAGAAAAAAGGCCGAACAGGAGCTGGAAATTTTATCTATGGTTGCCAGTAAATCATCAAGTGGCATCGTAATCAGGGATGGAAAAGGAAGAGTTACCTGGGTTAATACTGCGCTTGAAAATATGCTGGGCTATAAATTCAGCGAGTTGGAGGGAAAACGACTTGGGGAAAATGTTATTGGTAAGCAAACAGCAACTTATTCACTTGAAATTGCAGAAAAGGCAATAAAAGAGAAAAAGCCATATAGTGTTGATCTGCTGATCTACAGGAAAGATGGATCCACGATTTGGGTTAATGCTACTACCACACCCATTCTTAATGATAAGGGAGAAATTGAACGTCAGGTGGAGATCATTAATGATATCACTGAACGTAAATATGCCGAAGAACAGCTCACTTTACTTTCCCTGGTAGCCAGCAAGACCATAAACGGGGTAGCTATAAGCGGAAGTGATGGTAAGATCAAATGGATAAACCAGTCACTCCAGGATTTAACAGGCTATACGCTTGAGGAGTTTCAGAATACCCGTCCAGGGGATTTACTGGCAGGTAAAGGTACAGACATTGAATTGCTGAAGAAGGCAAGGCAGCAGGCGGCGGATTGTAAGCCTTCAAATATCGAACTCCTGAGTTATAAAAAGGACGGAACTCCGATCTGGTTATCTATTTCCAATACCCCAACATTTAATGAAGATGGAAGTCTTGATCAGCAGGTTGAGATTATCAATGATATTTCTGAAAGAAAGCTGGCAGAGCAGGAACTGATCAAAACGCGGGAAGAAGCATTGCAGCTTAGCAAGGCAAAGGAAACCTTCCTGTCTGTTATGAGTCATGAGATCAGGACTCCGCTGAATGCCGTTATCGGGATGTCTTATATTCTGATGGATGATAATCCGACAGAATCCCAGTCGGAAAACCTGAAGATACTGCAATTTTCTGCTCAAAACCTGTTGGCCTTAATTAACGATATTTTGGATTTTACCAAGATACAGACAGGCAATATGGTTCTTGAAAGCGTTGAAGTGAACCTGAAAGAACTTGTATCACAGACCCTTAATTCTCTTCAGTTTAAGACAGCTGAAACTTCTGTTGTATTGAAATCAGAAATCGATTATCGTATTCCGACCTATGTAATCGGGGATAATACCCGTTTATATCAGATCCTGATCAATCTCCTTGGCAATGCAGTTAAATTTACAGAACAGGGTGAAGTAAAATTAAAGCTCGATCTGGTTGAAGAAAACAAAAAGTCTGTAAAAGTACGTTTTGAAGTATCCGATACGGGTATCGGGATACCTGCCAATAAAATTGATGCTATTTTCAACTCTTATACACAAGCCAGTTCAGATACAACAAGGAAGTATGGTGGAACCGGGTTGGGATTAGCCATCGCTAAAAGTCTTATAGAACTTCATAATTCTGAAATAAAGTTAAAGAGTGAAGTAGGAAAGGGCTCAACATTCAGTTTTATTATTCAGTTTAATCGTTCTGCTACATCTGTTATTAATGTTGACAGTAAAACCCCGGTTCAGCAATTGTCAGGTTCTGTTTTGGTAGTTGATGATAATGAGATCAACCGTCTGCTAGCCAGTAAAGTGATTGCCAAATGGGGTATAAGAGCCGATTTTGCAGAAAACGGGAAAATTGCCCTGGAAAAGGTGCAGCAGGAAAAGTATGATTTGATCCTGATGGACCTTCACATGCCAGTGATGGATGGGATGGAATCTTCAAGAGCCATCCGGAAACTTGGCGGCTATTATGCGCAAGTGCCGATTATTGCCCTGACAGCCTCACTGTTTTCACATGAACTCGAAACAATCACTGAATGCGGAATGGATGGGTTTGTGATCAAGCCTTTTGTCCCAAATGATCTGTACAATAAGATGAGGCCGTATCTTAACGTGAAACCTTTGATATAAAGCGAAAAAGCTGACGCCATCAGGCTATCAGCTTTTTCAATCTAAATTAACGCTCTCATTTGCTGTTACGTAATTAAGGCAGCATAAGTTTCATATTTTTTATAAACAATTTCAACCCCATCCAGTACTAAATTCAACAGATTTCTCCACACGTCACAATTATAAAAAATGGAATAATCTCTATCGTGTGTTACCCATAACAAATTACATTTCATTTCTCATTTAGAGGTCTCGAGATGACGGGTTATACGGAAATAGTTTCTATCATTCGGCATAAGCCAGCGTGCCAATACTAACCTTTAGTCCCTCTATTTCCAATAGTTGAATGCTGCAAGCTTCAATAGTAGCTCCGGTTGTCATTACATCATCTACCAGCAAAATGTGTTTATTAACCAGTTCTGATGTGTTTTTGATTGAAAATGCATCTTTCAGATTTTCATATCGGGCATATCTCGATTTTCTGGTTTGCGTTTCTGTATTCTCAATACGAACCAGGTGATCTGTACTTATAGGAAGCTCCAGAACAGATGCCATGCCCCTGGCAATAGACTCACTTTGGTTATAGCCTCTTTTTTTTTGTTTATGAGGATGCAATGGAATAGGAATAATCAGATCTGCTTCCTTCCAGCTATCCAATCGTTTCAACTCATAAGCATAAAGCTCACCCATCCTGATCCCCACATCAGGCCGTTTATTATATTTCAGCTGATGCATTAAATTCTGCACCCTGTTTCCCTTTCTGAAATAAACAAAGGCTGCCGCCTGTTCAAATGAGAATCTACCACGGATCTGTCTTGCCATTTTATTTTGAGGATCTGAGTGGAAATTGGTTTTAGGCAAATGGTATGTGCAATGGGTACAGATTATCCGTTCATTTTTGAACAGATTTCTGCCGCAAGCAGAACAGAGTTCCGGAAAAAACAGGCAGATCAGATCATTGAAATAACTCAAAATCTTTTTCATGAGATCAAGTTAAGTGTCGGATGTACTGAAAGCAGGATGGTGTATGGAATGATTTAGTGAACGGTATTATGGAGTTTTATGTAATACGTTGTAAGTAATACGTTGTAAGTAATACGTTGTAAGTAATACGTTATACGTTAAAAGTTCTAATAATCGAAGGTGAGATCCCTCGCTATACCCGTGACGACAAACAACCATTTGCTAATTCCCTAAATCTCAAAACAAGCAGTTTCTCATCGGCAAACAGACCAATCACCTCATTGGCTAATTGAATATCAGCTTTTCACCGCCAATTGTCCGCAGGCTGCATCAATATCTTTCCCTCTGCTTCTCCTGATATTCGTATTAATCCCGTTTTTACGAAGGTGTGCAGCAAAAGCTTCGATCCTGTCTTCGTCGGCATTTTCAAAATCAGCAAAACTGATCGGATTATACTCGATGATATTGACCTTGCAGGGGATATGCCTGCAGAATTTAACTAACTCTGCCGCATCTTCAATGGAATCGTTGAAATGGTCGAAGACGATATATTCGTAGGTAACCGGATTTTTTGTTTTGGAAAAGTAGTATTTCAGAGCTTCTTCCAATGCTTTCAGTGAGTTCTGTTCATTGATAGGCATGATGGTATTACGTTTCTCATCATTTGCTGCATGCAGAGAAAGGGCAAGATTAAAGCGTACGGCATCATCTCCCAGCTTCTTAATCATTTTTGCAATTCCTGCGGTAGAAACAGTGATCCGCTTGGCAGCCATGTTCAGTCCGTCTGGAGCTGTGATCCGCTCAACGGATTTCATAACATTGGCGTAATTCAACAAGGGCTCACCCATACCCATGTAGACGATATTGGTCAGTGGTACATGGTAGTTTTCTTTAGCCTGCTTATCGATCAGCACCACCTGATCGTAGATCTCATCGGCATTCAGGTTACGTTTTCTTTCCATATAACCTGTTGCGCAAAACTTGCAGGTCAGGCTGCAACCCACCTGCGAACTTACACAGGCGGTCATTCGGTCGGTGGCAGGAATCAGTACTCCTTCAATAATATTGCCGTCAAAGAGTCTGAATGTGCTTTTTATGGTCTTGTCGCTACTGAACTGCGACTGATTGACAACTACATTATATATAGAGAACAGTTCTTTCAGTTTTTCCCTCAGGGGCTTTGAAAGATTGCTCATTTCATCAAAATCAGTGCAAGATTTTACCCAAAGCCATTCATAAACCTGTTTGGCCCGGAAGGCTGGTTCACCCATTGCAAGGAATTCCTGCTTCAGTTGCTCCGGGGATAGGTCTCGAATGTCTTTTTTCTGTGAAAATGGCATTATTTTGCAAAAATACGAAAATTTAGTTTGCTGGTTGCTTTTATCAGTTGTCTGCTAACTGTTATGTGTTGTGGATTACGAGTTGCAGGAAATTAGGATGTTCAGAAAAAAATCTACTGCCTTCTGAATGCATAACACATAACCCGCAACCCATAATATCTTACTTCCAAGTCAAAAACCCTACTTTTACTTCATGCTCAGATACCTTAGTGCCGATTATATCGTCCAGGTTAGCGGAGAACCGCTTAAGGACGGAGTTATTGCGGTTAATGAAGATGGTAAGATCGCCGGGGTATATCCTGCAGAAACTGCAAAATCGATCGCTGAACCAATAGAGAGGCATAAGGGTATCATTATCCCCGGTTTTGTTAATTCTCATTGCCACCTTGAGCTATCCCATATGCTTGGCAAAATACCAGAGGCCCAGGGATTAATTCCCTTTATTACGGCAGTCATTTCAGAGCGCAAAGCAGATGATGATCTGGTTTCGGAAGCGATGGAAGAATATGACCGGGTAATGTTTGCAAATGGAATTGTAGCCGTGGCAGATATTTCCAATCACGGCCTTTCAAAAAGCATCAAACAGAAGAGCAAAATTTATTACCACACCTTTATTGAACTTCTGGGCTTCGATCCTGAAAAGGCAGAAGCGGTTTTTAACAGGGCCCTTGAATTGAAATCGGAGTTTGCACCATTATCGGTATCTATTGTCCCGCATGCACCTTATTCTGTTTCCTCAGAGCTTTTTGGACTGCTTCGTGAATATTCTGAAAGGCATGAGAATCTATGCAGCATGCATAATCAGGAAAGCCAGGCGGAAACCGACCTCTTCATGGATAAAAGCGGGGAATTTCCTGATTTTTATAAGATGCTGAAGCAGGATCTGATTTTTTTTAACCCCCGGTACAAAAGCTCTATCCAGAGTGTTTTGCCATTGTTTTCGGCAAAGCAAAAGACTCTGCTGGTTCATAATACCTTTACAAGCCCGACGGATATCCGGTTTGCAGCTGATTCGGGAAAAGATATACATTGGTGTTTTTGCCCCAGAGCCAATCTTTATATTGAGAGCAGATTGCCGGATATCGAATTATTTCTTTCCGGTAATTTTAACATCAGCATTGGAACAGATAGTCTGGCATCCAATGATAAGCTCTGCATCCTGTCTGAGTTGAAGACAATAAAAGAGCATTTCCCTGCATTGTCCTTTCTTCAGACCATTCGCTGGGCAACAATCAATGGCGCTGAATTTTTAGGTATTGATAAACGTTTTGGTTCGATTGAAAAGGGGAAAACTCCGGGATTAAATCTGATCAGTAAAGTGAACGGGACTGAATTAACGGTACATTCAACAATAAAGAAACTCATTTAGCATAATTTTACTGAGCCTGTCTCAGGATTTAACATAACCGGGATGAACTCAATAAATAAACTCTTCAATATTGAATACCCCATCATTCAGGCAGGAATGGTCTGGTGCAGCGGCTGGCGGCTGGCTTCGGCGGTTTCCAATGCCGGCGGACTGGGCTTGATCGGTGCAGGTTCCATGTATCCGGAGGTATTGCGGGAGCATATTCAGAAATGCAGGCTTGCCACCTCCAGGTCATTTGGGGTCAATGTGCCCTTATTATATCCTGATATTTAAAAGATTATGAGAATAATCGTTGAAGAAAAGGTGGAGATCGTTTTCAGTTCAGCAGGAAATCCATCACTCTGGACCCCCTACTTAAAAGATAATAATGTCAGGGTTGTTCATGTGATTGCCAATAAAAAATTTGCAAAAAAAGCTGAAGAAAGCGGAGTTGATGCAGTTGTTGCCGAAGGTTTTGAGGCAGGAGGGCATAATGGGCGGGAAGAAACCACCACCCTGTGCCTGATTCCTGAGATCTGTGATGCGGTATCCGTTCCTGTAATCGCTGCCGGAGGTATAGGTAGCGGAAGGGCTATGCTCGCTGCATTTGCTCTTGGCGCAGAGGGGGTTCAGGTGGGTTCAATGTTTGCAGCATCTCTTGAATCTTCTGCCCACAGTAATTTTAAAGAGGCCATTGTTAAGGCAGAAGAAGGGGATACCAAACTGAGC
>JBAZCD010000145.1:0-7059 GCA_041671205.1 Pedobacter sp. | reverse complement strand
GATTTTAAGGGGAGAAAGGGAGATGCAGTAAAAAGTACCGCAGATGGGAAAGTGATCATTGCCGGCTGGTTTCAGGGATATGGCAAGTGTGTAAAAATCAGACATAAAAATAATCTTGAAACTCTTTACGGGCATTTATCAAAGGTCAATGTTAAAGAGGGTCAGATGGTCAATACCGGTCAGATTATAGGCCAGGTTGGATCAACCGGACACTCTACCGGCAACCATCTTCATTATGAAGTCAGGAAGAATGGTAAGCCAATCAATCCAAAAAGCTTCTTGAGTGTAAATTAATCCAATGGCAAGCCCTAAAAACGGACAATCTCCTTCAACCCCTACTCTGATCAGTAAAGGCTGTATTGTTCATGGCAAAATAGAGTCAGATGTTTTTATACGGATTGATGGCCATATCAAAGGGGATGTTTTTATCAGTGAAGGATTGATCGTTGGAGAGAACGGTATAATTGAAGGCAATATCAAGGCCAGGGAAATTGTTGTTTTTGGAACAATAAACGGCAATGTTAAAGCAGATTCCATTGATATAAAAAGTTCAGGGAATATTCTTGGCGAACTTCATACACATTCTTTACAGGTTGAAAGCGGTGCAACTTACATCGGCAACGTAATCATGGATAAAGAGCCTGCTAAAAGAGATAGTGCTGCAATCCTGAAATAATTTTTCAATGCCAGATTTGAATTTTTAAATCCGGGCTCAAACTCAATCCATCACACTGTTCTTCAAATTTTTCATTAAAATATTACAGAAGGATTTATTTATTAATTCGATATTTATGTGCTTTATAACCGCGATTGAAAGCAGAGCACTCCAAATACAATTTACAAACAGAATTACCTTAAAATCACAGACAAAACTTATTTATTAATTTATCCCAGTCCTAATGAGAATCAAGTTCCTATTCCTTACTCTGATTGCATTTAATGCACTTTTAACAAATGCACAGCAGAGCAAAACCCTGACTCAGATTAAAAGCACAACTATTCCCCGTCCAAAATTGGTGGTAGGTATTATGGTAGATCAGATGAGGTGGGATTATCTGTACCGCTTTTATGAGCGTTATGGAAATGGCGGTTTTAAAAGAATGCTTAATGAAGGATTTACCTGCGAAAATGCCTATATCAATTATGTTCCAAGTGTTACCGGCATTGGACATTCAACAGTTTATACGGGTTCTGTTCCCGCCATCCATGGCATCACCGGTAACGACTGGACCATTCAGGCAACCGGAAAAACAATGTATTGCGCCGAAGACTCGACAGTATCAACTGTTGGAAGCAGCACTGCCTCCGCAGGTAAAATGTCTCCTAAGAACCTGCTGGTAACAAGCATGACCGATGAACTCAGACTTGCCACGAATTTCAGATCGAAAGTTATCGCTATTGCTTCGAAAGACAGAGGAGCTATTTTACCGGGCGGGCACACAGCAAATGCTGCATACTGGTATGACGGAAATTCAGGAAACTGGATCACAAGTACCTATTACATGAATGAATTACCGGCATGGGTAAGCAAATTCAATGATCAAAAATATCCTGAGAAATATCTGAAGCAGGACTGGAACACTTTATATCCTATTGATACGTATGTTCAAAGCAGTAAGGATGATGTTCCTTATGAAGGAAAATTTCCGGGCATGACTACTTCAACTTTACCTATTAAAACCTCCGGAATGCTGAGCCGCGGATTGGGCCTTTTAACCAGTACTCCATACGGAAGTTCACTGACCCTGGATTTGGCCAAAGCAGCTGTGGATAATGAAGGCCTTGGCGCCGATGCCATTACAGATTTTCTGGCGATCAGTGTTTCCTCACCAGATTATGTCGGACATCAGTTCGGCCCAAATTCCATTGAAGTTGAAGACACCTATTTAAGGCTTGACCGCGATATTGCCGCACTCTTCAGCCACCTGGATGCTAAAGTTGGAAAAGGAAATTACACCGTATTCCTTACTGCCGATCATGCCGTACAGCACAATGCTGGATACCTTAACGATAACAAAATCAATGCAGGTGTTTTCAACAGTTCTGCTGTTTTAAAACAACTAAACACCCTGCTCGAATCCGAGTTTAAGGTTAAGAATATTGCTCTAAACTTCAGTAATTATGCACTTAGTTTGAATAATACGGCAATAAAATCAAACAATCTCAATGAAGATGCCATTAAGAGGAGCAGCATTGAATTTCTGAAAAAACAGGAAGGGGTTGCTTTTGTGGTTGATATCCCGAATGCTCAGAATGCCACTATTCCTGAGAAATATAAAGAAAAAATTATTAACGGATACCATCCCGAACGCTCTGGGGTGGTACAGATTGTATTGGAACCGGCATGGTATTCAGGATCATCCCCAAGATCAACCGGAGCAACCCACGGCTCCATGAACCCGGCAGATACGCATATTCCGATGGTATTTATGGGCTGGGGCATCAAACAAGGGAAAACAAATAATTCTTACAATATGACCGATATCGCTCCTACAATTACCGGCCTGCTGCGAGTGCAGGAGCCAAACGGAAATATTGGTAAACCAGTAAATGAAGCGTTGAAATAACACACAGTTTATTTCCGGGCACCGGACGACCTGCGAAACGGCAAAAAAATCAGGACACTTTAATCAGTGTCCTGATTTTTTTTGCTTGCCGGTGAGACAAAATTGTTGTAAATTATCTATATAGTATTGCTAATTTAGAGCAGAATTAATATATTCGTTTTGAGGTATCCTTAAAATGAGTGCATATAGTACCCTAATTGACAATCAGTTGCTGGACTTAATCAAGTCAGGTGATGAAAGGGCTTTCGCCGAAATATACGAGCGATACTGGGGGCTTATGTTCCATCATGTGCTAAAAATGACCGGAGACAAGGATGAAACCAAAGATCTGGTTCAGGAAATTTTTACAAACCTTTGGCTTAATATTGGCCATATTGAGCCAGGCACAAGCTTAGCTGCCTATCTCTATGTGTCGGCCAGAAATAAAGTGATTAACCTGGTCAGACATGACAGGGTAAAAAAGAACTATCTGACTTCATTAAGCATTTTCTGCGACAATAATCACGATACCACACTCGAGCAATTAACCGCCAAAGATCTTTCCATTGCAATTGAAAGGGAAATTCAAAACCTGCCATGCAAAATGCGGGAAATATTTGAACTAAGCCGTAAACACTACCGCTCTCACAAAGAGATCGCTGATGAACTGCACATTTCTGACAAGACAGTTAAAAAGCAAATCAATAATGCCATTAAGATCCTCCGGTTAAGGTTAAACATTTTCAGTTTATTACTTAGTATTTATACAGGTATCGCCCTGAATTTATAGGCTTTCAACAGTCTCCTGCACACTTCCAGAATTTATTTTCGATTTCTCTACTACCTCCCTTCATTTCAGTTGTCTTATACTTAATTGACACTACTTATGACTAAATCAGAAGCCAAAAAGCTGCTAACTAATTATACTCAAGGAACATGCACACCTGAGGAAAAGGCCCTGGTGGAACGCTGGTACCTTTCAGAATCATCTAAACAAGCGATTGAAGATGAAGAGGATGAATATTCTGCTGAGAAAATTCAGATGTGGAGTGAAATAAGTGAAATGAGTGGCATTCAAAGCAGACGAAAGGTATCACGTCTTATACTTTGGGGAACTTCAATTGCGGCTGCGGTTTTAGTATTTATTAGTATCAGCAACCACTTTTCAAAGCTAAACGAATCCGAATTAGTTGTACAAAACACCCAAACAAAAAATTTTGACAGAAGCCCCGGTGGAAATAAAGCGGTATTAACATTAGGAGACGGTTCCAAAATTGTGCTTGATGATGCCCTTAATGGCCATATTGCTGAGCAGGGCGGAATAAGCATCAGTAAGGCTGCTGATGGCTCTATTATATATGATATGCCGAAAGCCGGAGCCAGCAGTTCTGAAACTGAATTATATAATACCATAGAAACACCTAAGGGAGGTAAGTATCAGATCATTTTACCTGATGGATCCAAAGTATGGCTGAATTCAGTCTCTTATCTGCGCTTCCCGGCCAAATTCAAAGGCAAAGAACGCAATGTTGAGCTAACAGGTGAGGCTTATTTTGAGGTTGCCAAAAATCCGGATATACCGTTCATTGTAAAAACCAAAGACATGAATGTCTTTGTTACCGGAACGCAATTCAATATAATGGCCTATACAGATGAAAGTTACAGTGCCACCACGCTCGTTGAAGGTTCAGTCCGTGTGACAAATCCTTCCAGTAAAATTATTTTAAAACCAGGCGAACAGGTAGTAGCTAATGAAAGTGTAAAACTTAGTAAAAGAGATGCAGATATAGAACAAACCATTGCCTGGAAAAATGGATTGTTTCAGTTCAACAACTCAGATATACGCACGGTGATGAACCAGATCAGCAGGTGGTATGATGTTTCCATCGAATACCGGGGCGCTATACCTGAAAATCATTTTGGAGGATATATATCCCGCGATTCACAATTATCTCAGGTATTAAAAATGCTGGAGTTAAGCGGGGTTAAATTTTTACTCGAAGAGAAAAAAATTATCGTTTTACATTAAACAATTGAAGCCTATGGACCCATAAATCTACTCCCAAAAAAGGCCCTATAAAAAATCCGGAAACGTTGCAGCGCTCCCGGAAATAAAATAAAGGGGTTAAAAATCCACTGTTAAGTATTATTCTATTCACCCTAAATCATGTAAAGTTATGCAAATTACTGCTTTTTGCAAAAAAGAACCTTTCAATAAACTGATCAGGTTCGTTTATTCTCATTTAATAAGTGTAATAAAATTTATTGACCCGGGACGTTCTCCGGTTTTATTATCAGAAATTAATCAGGCCAGATTAATAAGGCAAATTATCCTGAAGATGAAATTAACTGTTGCTGTGTTATTGGTAGCCTGTTTACAGGTAAGTGCATCTGGCTTTGCGCAAAAGATTACACTATCAAAGCAAAATGCACCTGTTGAGCAGGTTCTGAAAGAAATAAAAAAACAAACCGGATACTTGTTCTTTTATAATCAGGAATGGCTCAAACAGGTTAAGACTGTTAATATTGATGTAAAACAAGCTTCAATTGACCAGGTTCTTGATATTTGTTTCTATAACCAGCCGGTGGATTATTCAATAGTGGATAAAACCATTATCCTGTCCAGAAGAGAACTGTTTGTCCCAAAAACCGAAAATCTATTTCAACAGGAGATACCTCCGCATGAAGTAAAAGGAAAAGTAACAGACACCCATGGTGAAACCCTTCCTGGTGTAAGTGTACGGATAAAAGGTACCACTATAGGTACTACAACAGACCTGAATGGTAATTATACGATCAATGTCCCGGAAAATAACTCTGTTCTGGTATTCACCTATATTGGTTTTGTCGCCAGGGAACTTACAGTAAGTGACCGTACATCGATTAATGTTAGTCTTGAAGCTGCTAATACTGCATTGAATGAAGTTGTGGTAATTGGATACGGCACTTCAAACTTAGCCAACTTAACCGGTTCTGTTTCAACTGTAGATGTTGAAAAAACAATGTCATCACGACCTGCAACCAATGTTGCTTCAATGCTTGAGGGCCAGGTTTCAGGGGTATTCATTCATACGAATTCCGGACAACCGGGTGCTGAAGGAATGAATGTACTGATCAGAGGACAGGGAAGTATGGGCGATTCACAACCGCTTGTAATTGTGGATGGTATGGAATCTTCCATGGACAATATCAATCCTTTTGACATTGAAAGTATCAGCGTTCTGAAAGATGCGGCTTCTGCTTCAATCTATGGAACACGGGCTGCAAATGGTGTTATTCTCGTTGCTACAAAACGAGGAAAGGCAGGACCGATCCAGATAAAATACAATACCTACTTTGGAAAGCAGGATCCTACAGAAGTACCAGATTTCCTTGGGTCTGCAGATTATGCAGAGTTGCATAATGAGGCAAGGGCGAATGCCGGATTATCTCCAACCTTTACCACCGATGCTATTGCGAAATACAGGGCAGGTAATGATCCAAACTATCCAAGCACAGACTGGATGGATGTGTTATACTCAGGCTCAGGAACTTCACAGTATCATGGCCTGGATTTTTCGGGAGGAACTGAAAATACCAGGTATAATATTTCCATGGCTTATAATCAACAAAAAGGGGTGATCAAAGCAGTTGATGCTGATCAGTTAAACTTCCGCTTCAACGTTGACAATAAGATCAATAAATGGCTGAATATCGGTATAAATACAGCACTGAATCGCGCAGTTAACACTCTTCCCTTAACCGGACCGGAACTTACCCGCGGAGGTGATCTTCAACAGTTTTACAATTCTGTAACTCACATCCCTCCTACCCAAAAACTGAAATTAGCCAACGGTTCATGGTCAGGAGAATACCCGCTCGGAAATTTTGCCGCCTGGATTGACAATGGAAACTTAAGGTCAATCAAAGGCAATCAATTGGTCGGTACCATATTTTCGGATGCAAAAATAATTAAAGGACTTTCCTGGAGAAACAGGGCTAGTATAGATTATACCTTCAGAGAAACTACAAACCACATCTCACAGTTTACTTATGGCGGCGGACAGGTTTCAGGACCTTCTTCTAACCAGGAGATTGTTGACAGATTTGGAGTAATTGATATGGAATCATTATTTACATATGACAACAGGTTTGGCAAACATGGCTTGAAAGGTCTTGCGGGAGCATCAACCAGAACAGAGGATATGTATTCTACGATGGCCTATCGTTTAGGTTTCCCTTCAAATGACCTGCAAGCCATCAGCGCCGGTAGTACGGCCGGATTGTTAAATGCAGGTACAAACAGGAAAGCAACCCTTGGATCTTACTTTGCCAGAGTAAATTATGACTATGATGGCAAATATATGTTTGAAGCCAATATCCGCCGTGACGGTTCTTCAAAATTTGCCAGAGGAAAACGCTGGGGATGGTTCCCTTCATTCTCTGCAGGTTGGGTGATGAGCGACGAGAATTTCATGAAAGATATCAGCTGGCTTAATTTCCTCAAAGTCAGGGCTTCCTGGGGCCAGTTGGG
>JBAZCD010000144.1:0-7060 GCA_041671205.1 Pedobacter sp. | reverse complement strand
CTCGATTAAGATTATTATTTCAAACTGACCGACTCTATTCTTGCCGAAGATGTAGCAAATTCCCTCCTCATCTTTGACGAAATTCTAAGCCATGGATTTGATGGCAACCACTTCATCACCGGGCTTGCTGCACATTTCAGAAATTTACTGGTCAGCAAAGACAGCTCAACCTTAAAGCTACTGGAAGTGAGTGAAGGAATCCGTCAGAAATACCATATTCAGTCGCAATCTGCGCCACTTTCCTTTTTAATATCCGCCTTAAACATCAGCAATCAATGCGATCTTAATTATAAGACCAGCAAGAACCAGCGCTTACAGGTAGAACTGGCATTGATTAAACTCTGTCATATTCCTTCAGTCATCAATCTTTCTGCCGCAGGAATGCCCTCCGCACCGGAAGGGGAAATAAAAAAAAAACTTAACTCTCCGGTAAAAACCGAAATTCCTGAAAAGCCTGTCTACCTTATCCCTGAAAAGGAAACAGCACCAGCCCTGCAGACTCTTGAAGAACCGGTAAAAATTACAGTACCCGAAGAACTTCCTGTGTTGGAGGTTCCAAAAGAAAATCCGAAGCCCGAAACGAAAGAGAGAAAACCGCTTCTCAGCATTCCGAGACCTTCCCTGAGTGCAAACAGCGTCTTAATTCCTAACCTGAATGACCTGGAAGCTAATTATACCGAAAAGGAGGAAGACAAACCTGAATACCTGAGCGGTGAAAGTAAGGTCGAATTCAATACAGATGCCCTGCTCAAATACTGGAATACCTATGCCGGACGAGTGAAGAAAGATGGAAAGATCAATATCTTCACGATCATGACGGCCTATCCGCCGCGACTCCTGCCTGATTTCATTATCGAACTGGATATCGAAAACAAACTTCAGGAAGATCTGTTAAGTGCCGAAAAAGTTGATCTGCTTAATTTTCTGCGAACCGAACTTAAGAACTTCAGTATAGACCTCCAAACGAAACAATTAGAGCAAATTCAAAAAAAACGCCTCTATACTTCGACTGAGAAATACCAGCACATGCTGGAAAAAAATCCTAATCTCGACGAATTCAGAAAAAGATTCAATCTCGATCTCGATTTTTAGTCCTTCGTATTTGAATACAGATTCGGGCGATTTAATCCGGAAATTCTTCATTAAAACTTATCTATCTATATTTTTACGATCATTTGAAGCTTCAATCAATGCTGATTTTAGTCAGATATAAGTCCCGGAGCCTCAATTTCTTCGATTTTCCTCCATTTAGCTTAAATTTCCTGCCCCTCAGATTTTCAGGTGTATTCAAAATTCCTATCTTTGTCGAAATTCCAAAAACCTCATTATTAAGTATATGTCAGTACAAAAAATTAAAGTTGCAAATCCGGTAGTAGAATTAGATGGTGATGAAATGACCAGAATTATCTGGAAGTTTATTAAAGATAAACTGATCACTCCATACCTTGAACTGGATATTAAATATTACGATCTTGGAATGGAATACCGGGACGAAACGAACGACCAGGTTACCATCGACGCAGCAAATGCGATCAAACGATATGGAGTGGGTATCAAATGTGCCACCATCACTCCGGATGAAGCACGTGTTACTGAATTCAAACTGAAGCAAATGTGGAAATCACCAAACGGTACGATCAGAAACATTCTGGATGGTACAGTTTTCCGTGAGCCAATTGTAATGAGCAATGTTCCCCGCCTGGTGCCAAACTGGACTGCTCCGATCTGTATTGGTCGTCACGCTTTTGGCGATCAGTATCGTGCAACTGATTTTGTAACTAAAGGAAAAGGAAAATTAACCATCACTTTCAGTCCGGAAGATGGCGGTGAAGCACAATCTTTCGAAGTATATAATTTCAAAGGCGACGGTGTTGCTATGGCGATGTACAATACTGACGAAAGTATCTATGGTTTTGCCCGTGCCTGCTTCAACCAGGCACTATCAAAAGGATGGCCATTATACCTTTCAACTAAAAATACTATCCTAAAGAAATACGATGGCCGTTTCAAAGACATCTTTGAAGAAGTTTATCAGAATGAATTCAAAGCACAGTTTGATGCTGCAGGTATCGTTTATGAGCACCGTCTGATCGACGACATGGTTGCTTCTGCATTGAAATGGAATGGAAATTTTGTTTGGGCCTGTAAAAACTATGATGGCGATGTTCAGTCGGATACCGTTGCTCAGGGATTCGGTTCATTAGGTCTGATGACCTCTGTTCTGATCACTCCGGATGGCAGCACGATGGAAGCTGAAGCAGCACATGGTACTGTAACCCGTCACTACCGTGATCATCAGGCAGGAAAACCAACTTCAACCAATCCGATCGCGTCTATCTTCGCATGGACCAGAGGTTTGGAATTCCGCGGCAAACTGGATAATAATCAGGCATTAATTGGCTTCTGCCACGCGTTAGAGCAGGTTTGTATCGAGACCGTTGAGAGCGGAAAAATGACCAAGGATCTTGCGGTTTGTATCCACGGAAACAAAGTAAGCCATGGAGATCATTACCTGTACACCGAAGAATTCCTGGATGCAATTGACCAGAATCTGAAAGCGAAACTGGCTTAAGTTTCTTATTGAATCCCTATTGATAGCCACCGTTTAATTATGGCGGCTATTTTTTTGTCCATTATACAGTTAAAGCTATTTTTCGGAGTCTCAGACTCAGAATCTCAGGATAGATTTAAGCTCTGTTCAAAGAGATACAAGGAAGAACAATCGGGAGCATAAAACATCCCTGAGACAGAAGATATTTACAATGTTTTGCAGGGCAGCTTAAGGATAAAACAACAGAAAATCCTGAACTTCCCGGCCCGGATTGCCGAAAAAGGAAGCCTGAATCCACTCTGGACAAATCTTTTTTAACAGATTTTTAATAAATTGCAACATGAACAATTCACCCAGAATCTGGCTGATCACCGGTGTATCCGGAGGTTTAGGAAGAGCACTTGCGAAAGATGCAGCACTTGAAGGAGACATCGTCTTCGGGACACTCAGAAAACCGGAACAGATCACTGCATTTAATGAACTGGTACCAGGAAAGACATTTGGAATTATTCTGGATGTCAATCAGCATCAGAATATCGCCCCCGTATTGGATAAGATACTCGAGCGGAATGGACGGATCGATATCCTGGTTAATAATGCCGGCTATGGCTTATTCGGCGCCATTGAGGAATTGAGTATGGAAGAGGCGAGACAGCAGATGGAAACTAATTTCTTCTCTGTGCTGGCACTCACCCAGGCGGTATTGCCAATCATGCGCAGACAGCATTCAGGCCATATTCTTCAGATATCCTCCATGTCAGGGATTCGTGCTTATTCAGGAACCGGATTATACAATGCAAGTAAATTCGCACTGGAGGGAATGAGCGAGGCGCTTGCAGCAGAAATCAAGCATTTAAATATCCATTTAACCCTGATAGAACCGGGACCTTTCAGAACCGACTGGGCTGGTGCATCCTCGGTCAGAGCGAAGAAAAGCATTAAAGATTACCAGGCCAGTTCCGGTGACCGGCTCAAATTGCTTCAGAGTAACAGTGGTAAACAGCCCGGCGATCCTGCGAAAGGAGCTCAAGCGATGCTGAAGGTGGTGAATAGTGAAAACCCTCCATTACGTTTGGTTTTGGGTAAACCTGCACTGGACGCTATTCGCGAAAAGTTTAAGATCGTTGAAGATGAACTGAAGGAATGGGAAGCCGTGACCCTGAATACTTCATTCGATAGTTAATATCATCCGAAAACTTCAAATCGCTCCCAGAATCCATCCTTTGGAAGCGGTGCAAATATATCGACCGGTTCCTGCTTTACCGGATGCATGAACTGAAGCCGGCGGGCATGCAGACAAATACTCTTTTTTAGGCTCCCGCGGGGATATCCGTATTTATTATCGCCCACAATCGGACAATTTAATGTTGAGAGCTGTACCCTGATCTGATGAGGGCGGCCGGTGATCGGATCAACTTCTATGAGGTAATATCCATTTAGTTCGCCGATCAGTTTATAATTTAACTCGGCATGCTGGCTTCCAGGAACCTCTTTTTCATAGGCCTTAGTCACATTCTTCTGAGGATTTTTCACCAACCAGTGAACCAGTGTACCCTCTTCGACCGCCGGCCTGTTCCTGACCACAGCCCAATAGGTTTTGTGCATATCCCTGCTCTTAAACATCTTATTGATGCGATCAAGTGCTTTACTGGTTTTGGCAAACAGAATTACCCCGCTTACCGGCCGGTCGAGGCGATGCACCACACCCAGGAATGCTCCGTTTGGCTTATTGTATTTTTTGGCGATGTATCGCTTCACCTTCTCATCCAGAGATTCATCCCCGGTATCATCTACCTGTACAATATCTCCCGCGCGCTTGTTAACAGCGATCAGATGATTGTCTTCAAAGAGAATATCCTTATCAGGAATATCTGCCGAAAGAACAGGGAATTTAGCCTTTTTGTATTCAGGAGCAGCCATTAAGAGAATAGTTAATATTGTTCCTTTTCATTTGGGAAGCCGCCTGTTTTCACATCCTTCACGTACGACTGAACCGCCCCGTTGATCTGTTCGAACAGATTGAGGTATTGCCTTAAGAAACGCGGCTTAAATCCTTTAGTTAATCCGATCATATCATTGATCACCAGCACCTGTCCGTCACAATGCGGTCCGGCACCAATACCGATCGTTGGAATTTTTGCACTTTCAGTAACTTCTCTGGCAAGTGCTGCAGGTATTTTTTCAAGTACCACCGAAAAACATCCCGCTTCCTGAAGTACCAGTATATCCTTCTTAAGCTTTTCTGCTTCAGCCTCCTCTTTGGCCCTTACGGTATAGGTGCCAAATTTATAGATCGACTGAGGCGTTAAACCAAGGTGCCCCATTACCGGTATTCCGGCTGTGATAATTCGCTCAATAGATTCACGTACTTCAAGTCCGCCCTCAAGCTTAACCGCATGAGCACCAGATTCTTTCATGATCCGGATCGCAGAATTCAGGGCTTCTTTTGAATTTCCCTGGTAGGAGCCAAAAGGGAGGTCTACCACAACCAGGGCACGTTTAACCGCTCTGACCACTGATTGGGCATGATAGATCATCTGATCCAGGGTGATCGGCAGGGTTGTTTCGTGTCCGGCCATCACATTTGATGCAGAATCACCAACAAGAATGACATCAATACCGCCTTCATCAACAATGGTGGCCATTGAATAATCGTATGAAGTTAACATGGCGATCTTTTCGCCCTTTTGCTTCATTTCGTGGATCGTATTTGTGGTGATCCGCTTTATCTCTTTATGTACAGACATGTAGCAGGGTTTATTAATGGGTCAAAGTTAGAATTAAATGAAACAATACGTACTCAAAATATTCTTAATCGGGGCCTCGAAAAACAATCTGAAAATTCTTCGGCCAGACTCTTTCAGTTTTAGTTATTATTCACTAATTTTGACCCCCGTGATAAATGAAGTAAAAACTTCAGTGTTATACCCTCAAAACAACGGAAAATCTTCCGAAATCATTACTTTTCAATCGATTTTCAAATCTCTTTTCAATATTTAATAAATGAATAATTACATCAAATTACCTGCTGTTCTGTTACTTGAAGATGGAACAATTTACCATGGAAAAGCAGCAGGAAAAATTGGTACAACAACTGGTGAAATTTGTTTCAATACAGGCATGACCGGATACCAGGAAATCTTTACTGATCCATCCTATTTCGGACAGATTATGGTTACAACCAATGCCCATATTGGAAATTATGGAATACATAAAGAAGAGATAGAATCAGATAGTATTAAAATATCAGGGCTGGTCTGCAAGAACTTCAATATTACTTACAGCAGAAAAATGGCCGACACTTCTATACAGGATTACTTTCTGGATGAGAAGATCGTTGGAATTTCAGACGTAGATACAAGGTCATTGGTAAGACACATCCGCGATAAAGGTGCGATGAATGCAATTATTTCATCAGAAATTTTAAATATCGACGAATTAAAGGCAAAATTAGCCGCAGTTCCTTCCATGGACGGGCTTGAATTATCCTCACAGGTATCTACAAAGGAAGCTTATGAATATGGAAATCAGGATGCCGCAAAACGTGTGGCTGTTCTGGACCTGGGAGTAAAGAAAAATATTCTTAGGAATTTCGACAGCAGAGGTGTTTTCTCTAAAGTTTTTCCGGCAAAAACCACATTTGCTGAAATGGAAAAATGGAATCCGGATGGCTATTTCATCAGCAATGGTCCCGGCGACCCTTCGGCAATGCCTTACGCAATTGAAACCGTTAAGGCCGTTTTAGATTCAGGAAAACCATTGTTTGGAATTTGTTTGGGACACCAGTTACTGGCATTGGCCAATGACATCCGGACTATGAAAATGTTCAACGGACACAGGGGATTAAATCATCCGGTTAAAAACATCATCATCAATCACTGTGAAGTAACTTCACAGAATCACGGTTTCGGGGTAATTCCTGAGGATGTGAGAAATTCGGACAAAGTTGAAATTACCCACCTGAACCTGAATGACCAGTCGATAGAAGGTATCAGGGTTAAGGGAAAGAAAGCATTTTCGGTACAGTACCATCCTGAATCATCACCGGGGCCTCATGATTCAAGATATCTGTTTGATGATTTTGTGGCTCTGCTGAATGATTAATCCTTGTTTCAAACTTTAGAACAGAGTCAAAATTCTATTAATACTCCTGAAAATGAGTATTTTTACATAAGCTTATTTAGATAGTGTATTAAATACACCATACTTTAAAATATCATACATTTCTTAATATAAAATATCATGAGTTTAATTCTCGATGTACACGCAAGACAAATTCTGGATTCCCGCGGAAATCCAACCATAGAAGTAGATGTAATTACAGAGAACGGCATTCTGGGACGTGCAGCGGTACCGTCAGGTGCTTCAACAGGTGCCCATGAAGCTGTTGAGCTTCGCGATGGCGATAAATCTGTGTATTTAGGCAAAGGGGTTTTAAAGGCTGTTGCCAACGTAAATGAGCGCATTGCTCCTGAACTAAAAGGTATCGATGTATTTGAGCAAAACAGC
>JBAZCD010000143.1:0-7063 GCA_041671205.1 Pedobacter sp. | reverse complement strand
ATCGTTATTGAAACTCCCCAGATCAATGGAAGTCCAAAAAGAAGATTTAAACCGATAGCCATACCAATGATCTCCGCCAGGTCACAGGCAATAATGGCGATCTGTGCCAGCACGTAAAGCGGATAATTGATGTATTTCGGATAGGTATTTCTTGAGGCTTGTGCCAGATCAAGTCCGCGGACAATACCCAGGCGGGCGCTAAGCGATTGCAGCAGCAGTGCCATAAGGTTCGACATCAGCAGGACCCATATCAGCTTGTAGCCGAACTGACTTCCTCCGGCAATATCAGTTGCCCAGTTGCCCGGATCCATATAGCCAACACTTACCAGATATGCAGGTCCAATGAAAGCCATCAGCTTCCTCCAGCCGGTCTTACCAGATATATTTATAGAACCATGTACTTCGCTCAGTGACTCTTCTTTTTTTGTACTCATAAAATAACTAATATATTTTTGGCCACTTCCCGGCTGATCGTTCTTTCTGCATGCTGATCTATACTGAGCATAATCGATCCGTCGAATTCAATCAGTTCCGAGATAATGATTTTAGCTCCCAATGTCAGTCCCAGTTTTTCGAGCAGCTTCAGGAAAACGGAAGAGTGTTCACTTACTCCCGAAATTGTTCCGCTTTCTCCGGCCTGCATATCCGCAATCCTGACCAGTTTTTTATGTTTTATTACCCCGGTGCGATCCGGAATCGGATCACCATGGGGGTCGGCAGCCGGGTTGCCAAGGAAATCATCCAGGCGGTTGATCAGCATTTCGGAATTGATATGCTCAAGTTCTTCGGCTATATCATGAACCTCATCCCATTTAAAGCCGAGTTTTTCAACCAGAAAAACCTCCCATAGGCGATGTTTTCTGATGATATTCACCGCGGCTTTAATGCCGCTCTCAGTCAGGGTAACACCCTGGTATTTGATGTAATTGATCAGTTTTTTATCTGCAAGCTTTTTGAGCATATCTGTAACCGACGCTGCCTTGGTATTGGTCATTTCTGCGATCTGGTTCGTACTGACTGCCATGCTGTTATCTTCACTTAAGTGGTAGATAGCTTTCAGGTAATTTTCTTCTGTAAATGAATGCATATGGAGTGAATTAAACAAATCTAATTATTTATTTAGATTAACCTAAAAATTTTATGTAAAATATCTGATCATTTTAAGGACCTTTTTTAAAATAAAATTTGGTGTTTACTTTTTATACTTTAATTTCGTTAAAATTATGGCAATAGAACTGGATAAAATAGATCTGAGAATTTTAAAGATTCTTCAGGAAAATGGTAGGATTACCAATTTGCAACTTTCTCATGAAGTAGGTCTATCTCCGGCTCCTACGCTGGAGCGGGTAAGAAAGCTGGAGCAGGCGCATTATATCAAAAGCTATCATGCACTTGTTGACGAAGAATTACTTGGTTTAGGCATAAAGACCTTCATTCAGATTCAGCTTGATTTTCATAAGAACAATACAATTCAGGTCTTTCTTGAGGAGATTGGTGCGATCAAAGAAATCACCGAATGTCATCACGTTACCGGTCAGTGTGATTTTCTTCTGAAAGCATACGTCAAGGATATAAAATCATACGAACGGCTGATCATGGATAAAATCAGCAAGATCAGTGTGGTAAAGACCTTTCAAACCATGATGATCATGTCTACAAATAAAAAGGAGCCGGCGGTACCGCTTGAATATTAATTTGACGATTAAGCAATTTGTCTATTTGGGTATAATTCTGATTATTAGTCCATTTTATCATAGACGAATTGACAAATCACTTCATCAACAAATTCTTATTTTATCTTCCAATCAATTCCCTTCTCCCCGTTTTTTTCCAAAAATTCATTGGCCTTTAGAAAGTGACCGCATCCGAAGAATCCATTATAGGCTGAGAATGGCGAGGGGTGGGCAGCCTTAAGCACATAATGCTTTTCCATATCAATCAATCCTGCTTTGGCCTGGGCATATTTCCCCCATAACAAAAAGACAATTCCATTTCTTTGGTCTGAAAGTGTCCGGATCACCTGATCTGTAAATTGTTCCCATCCCTGGTTTTGGTGTGACCCTGCTTTGGATGCTTCAACAGTGAGGGTTGCATTCAGTAATAAAACGCCCTGATCAGCCCACTGACTTAGGT
Organism: Pedobacter sp.; assembly: GCA_041671205.1. Classification (GTDB taxonomy): domain Bacteria; phylum Bacteroidota; class Bacteroidia; order Sphingobacteriales; family Sphingobacteriaceae; genus Daejeonella. Next base: position 4,930 of record JBAZCD010000143.1, on the reverse strand, counting down.
CGCCATGCTTAGGAAATGGAAAGTCTTTATATTCTGCCTGCAGTTCTTTAAAAATATTTTGAAGGGAGGGTGGGAGTAGAATACCTTTTTGTACTGAAAAAGACAAGCCATGTGCCTGATTTGCTCCATGATAGGGATCCTGACCGAGGATAACGACCTTTACCCTATGAAAGGGAGTATGTTCAAAGGCATTGAATATCAATCCTTTCCTGGGATATAAGATCCTTCCTTCTTCCAGTTGGGATTGAAGAAAAGAACGAAGTTTTTTCATATACTCTTTCTCAAATTCTGCTCCCAGAACTTCTTTCCAGCTTTCCTCAAGTTTTAAAGACATAATTTCTCAGATAGATATTGGTTAAACGCTCAAATAAACGGATATTTGCAACAAATTTAACAGATAACAAGACAATGCCTAATTTCATCAGATTGATAATTGCAGCTATAGTGCTGGGTGCATCGATAACATTAATGGTTTTTGGATTTTGGGGATGGGGGATACCTTTGGTTTTCGTCGCCATTCTTATCGCCGTCACTTTCTTTTACCATGAGAAAATGCTCATCGCGCAATACTTTCTGCGCAAGGATAATATGGACAAAGCAGGCGAATGGCTAAAAGAAATTACAAATTACGAGACGCAATTATTCAGAGGGCAGCATGGGTATTATAACTTGCTGCTTGGTTTGATCGAATCCCGAAAAGCACCTTTGCAGTCAGAAAAATATTTCAAGAGAGCCATCAGTTTGGGCATGACGATGGATCATAACATCGCTCTTGCCAAATTAAGTCTGGCTGGTATTGCGATGGCAAAAAGAAATAAACGTGAAGCAACCATTTATCTGCAGGAGGCTAAAAAGGCAGATAAAAATAAATTGCTGGCTGATCAGATTAAAATGATGAAAGATCAGATGGGACAATTGGATCGTACAGTGCAGCAGCGCAACTACCGCCAATCCTTTTAATTTCTTACTTATCTCTCAGGGAGTCAAAACGGATTGAGAAATCGCTGGAGCATAGCGGACTGCCAACAAACTCAGGTTCAGCATAAGTTCTTGAACTGAAGAAACATTGTTCAGATTGAATCCGTTTAAGAAGTTGATGGATAAAAGAAAGATCAAAATCCTCTTTATTCAGTTTAATCAGGTACTCCTGTTCAGTGATTTCCAGACTTGAATTTTTCATGATATTGCAATTAATTGTTTTAACAATAATAACAAAGGCCGCTTATACTAAAGTAAAGCGGCCTTTATGTTTGTGTTATGATTTTGTTAACTAAACCATTCCATCACGATCTCTTTTGATGGTATCGCTATTTCCAGTTTCATTTTTTTACGCATCCCCCCAAGGTCGTTAAATACCTTATTCGGATTGCCTGCCTTTAGTTCTTCAATAGTTTTAAAGCCCATTTTATTCAATACCGGAACCCATTCTGCAGGAATTCCAAGCGCCATAAAATCTTCGATACCAGATGTTTTTGCTTTTTTCTCAGGCCTCATCTGAGGGAAGAATAATACTTCCTGTATGGTGCTCTGGTCTGTCATTAACATTACCAGGCGGTCGATTCCAATTCCAAGTCCGGAAGTTGGCGGCATCCCATATTCCAATGCTCTGAGGAAATCATCATCCATGGCCATGGCTTCTTCATCACCACGTCCGGCAAGTAAAAGCTGCTCTTCCAGGCGTTCCCGCTGATCGATCGGATCATTAAGTTCCGTATAGGCGTTAGCGATCTCTTTACCCATTACAAACAATTCAAAACGCTCTACCAGCCCTTCCTGTGTGCGATGTTTTTTCGCCAACGGAGTCATTTCGATCGGGTAATCGGTAATATAGGTTGGCTGAATCAGATGTTCTTCAACTTTTTCACTGAATATTTCATCGATCAGCTTACCTCTGCCCATGGTCGCATCAATCTCGATGTTCAATTCCTTGCAGGTACGGCGTAAATTCTCCTCATTCATGGATGATACATCAATCCCGGTATGTTTCTTTATGGAATCATACATGGATAACTTTTCGTACGGGCCCGCAAAGTCGATCTCATGCTCACCAACTTTTACGGTCGATTTGTCATGAATTGCCAGAGCTACTTTTTCCAGGCATTCCTCAACCATAGCCATCATCCAGATATAATCCTTGTAAGCGACATAGATTTCCATTGAGGTGAATTCCGGGTTATGGGTACGATCCATTCCTTCATTTCTGAACATCTTGCCAAATTCATAAACACCATCAAAACCGGCAACGATCAATCTTTTTAGATATAATTCATTAGCGATACGGAGATAAAGCGGCATATCCAGTGCATTGTGATGGGTGTTGAACGGACGCGCCGCCGCACCACCATGGATTGGCTGAAGAATTGGGGTTTCAACTTCCATCCATCCCTGTTCATCAAAATAGGATCGCATCGTATTGATCACTTTTGACCTTTTGATGAAGATCTGTTTATAATCCGGATTTACGGTCAGATCCACATAACGCTGTCTGTAGCGCATTTCAGGATCCGTAAAGCCATCATAAATATTTCCGTCATCATCACGTTTTACAACGGGCAGCGGTTTTAAGGATTTGGAGAGAATCTTCATTTCACTAACGTGAATAGAGATTTCGCCTGTTTTGGTTGTGAAAACGTATCCGCTGACACCTACAAAATCGCCAATATCCAGAAGTTTTTTAAATACGGTATTGTAGAGGGTTTTATCTTCTCCAGGGCAGATTTCGTCACGGTTAATATAAGCCTGAATCCTCCCGGTCGAATCCTGCAGTTCGGCGAAAGAAGCACTTCCCATGATCCTGCGGCTCATGATCCTGCCTGCAAAACGAATATTCTTATAGGAGGTCTTGTCGCGTTCGTAATTATTTTTAATATCCAGCGCATTAACATTCACGTCAAAGGCTTCAGGGGGATAGGGGTCAATGCCTAGTTTGCGTAGTTCTGCCAGGGCCTCACGGCGCATGATCTCCAGTTCAGATAATCCGATGCTCATTTATTTTCAATTTCTGCAAAAATAGGATTTTCAGCGCAAAAATGCTAAGGAAGGTTTGTGCGGTGAAGAATAAAGATCAAAGAGAAACAAATTCCCTTGAATATTGAATGTCTTTAATCTTTATTCTTTTACTTTTCAGCTTTAGGCTTTTAGCTTTAGTCTGCTTCAGTATCCTGCAAATACATCTCGCTGATATCTTCCGAATATTTATTCTCAATCACTTTCCTTTTTGCCTTCATAGTAGGGGTTATTTCGCCCGCTTCAATGCTGAAAGGATTACGTTTAACGAGAAAGGACTTCATTCGTTCAAACTTGGCGAGTTCGGTTGAATATTTTCGGATATCTTCATTCAGCCAGTCCAGAATTTTCTGATCTTTGATGAAGGAATCCTTTTCCTGAAAGAATTCTTCATTTAAATGGAAGGTCTCCTGAAGCACTTCTTTAGATGGGATCACAATGGCCGTAATATATTCCCGTTTATCACCGATCAGGAAGATCTGTTCAATTTTAGGACTCTTTAAATAAGTGTTTTCAACCGGAGTAGGGTAGATATTTTTACCATAGGCATTTACCAGCATATTTTTTATACGGTCGGTAATCTGAAGATTGCCTTTATAATAGCGTCCTACATCGCCGGTATGGAACCAGCCGTCTTTATCGATAACTTCAGCAGTTTCTTCCGGTTTATTCCAGTAACCTTTCATCACACAATGTCCTCTTACAATAATCTCACCTTCAGAACATTCGAAATTCTCATGAAAGGTATCGTGGGTTTGAATAGTGATTATTTTCTTCGTTTCAACATCCTGTATCGCTACTTCAATTCCGGGAATAATACGGCCTACAGTTCCATACACCTGACGGTGATATTCAGTTACCGACATAACAGGTGAAGTTTCAGTCAGACCGAAACCTTCCAGTATTTTTATACCCAGGTTCCCGAAAAACTCTCCTACGTTTTTGGGCAATGCTGCGCCGCCAGAGAGCATAAACTTTAAGCGGCCACCGGTCTTTTCTTTTATTTTACTAAAAACAAGCTTTTCAGCAATAGACTTTTTCAGACTTAACAGTAGCCCAGGATTTTTCCCGGCCTCTTTGGCTTCCCGGTATACTTTCCCTGTTTCAATCGCCCACAAAAATATTCTGGCCTTCGTCCCACCCGCAGAAGTGCCGGTTTTCATGGCTTTGTCATGGATTCTTTCAAGCAGACGGGGAACACAACTCATTATTGTAGGCTTCACTTCTGCCATATTTTTTGCAAGCAGTTCCAGGCTCTGTGCAAACGCTATTTTACTTCCAACTGCACAACAAACATGATAAGTGGCAGTGCGCTCAAATACGTGAGATAATGGAAGGAATGATAAAAACAGATCATTTTTGTTGATCACAGGAATTTGTTCCAGGCAGACTTTTACATTTTGGACAAAATTGGAATGTGTTAACATCACTCCCTTCGGAGTTCCTGTTGTACCGGATGTATAGATTAATGAAGTCAGGTCGGTCGGTAATACCAATTTTCTGGTATTTTCAATGTCGTTTTTAAAGTTTTCCAGGACATTTTTTCCTTCTTTGATCAGATTTTTGAAGCTGATCACTCCGGCATTCAGGTCTCTTTCTGGAAGGAATTTTTCATAATCATCAAATACCGGGATGATTCGTTGAAGTGCGGGACAATGATTAGCAATTTTCAGGATTTTTCGGAATAGGAACGGGCTGCCTGCAAGGATTGTTCTGGCAGCAGAATCGTTCAATATATATTCAATTTCTGATTCTGAAAGGGTGGGGTATATCGAAACGTTGATACCCCCGATTTGCTGAATTCCCTGATCATAATACACCCAATCCACTGAATTTTCAATGATGAGAGCCAGGCGGTCGCCTTTACTTATTCCCATCTCAAGAAAGTAGGCTGAAATGGCATCAGCAGTATCCAGAACCTGTT
>JBAZCD010000142.1:6741-7084 GCA_041671205.1 Pedobacter sp. | reverse complement strand
TTTCAGTTTTTTAATGTCTGTTTCAGAAATTGGGTCTGAATTAAAAAAATGTTCTATGAGCCGGGCCACTCCAATGTCATAACTCATTTTCCAGAAGATTTTTTCCTTATTGCAGATGATAAATTCAACGCTTCCCCCGCCGATATCCATGATCAGACATTTTTCTTCTGTCATATTGATCGCGCCGTGAACTCCCTGATAAATCAATGCAGCTTCCCGGTCGCCTCCTATAATTTCAGCTTCTATTCCTGTTTCTGAGCTGACCTTAGCCAGAAATTCTTCCCCGTTCGAAGCTGTCCGCAAGGCGGAAGTAGCTACAGCCCTTATCTGTTTCACATGATAA
>JBAZCD010000142.1:0-6731 GCA_041671205.1 Pedobacter sp. | reverse complement strand
CGATCGATCCTTTAAATCGTTTTAAGGCAGAAATGCCACGATCAAAAGCCGCCTTGCTGATATAACCTTTTTTGATACCCCCCTCACCTAATTTTACGGCAAGAGTCTCCTGAAACAAAACACGTGGGACTCCCTGACTGATATCCGCAATCAATAAATGAAAGGTATTGGTACCCAGATCGAGGATGGCAAGAGAGTTCATTCGGCTCAATTAAAAGTTGGAGGTTATAGGTAATAAGTTAAGTATATTCTTCTAATTCAAGCTTACGGTCTTTTACTTACAACTTATTACTTACAACATATAACGTAATAACGTACAACGTACAACTTATTACTTACTCCCTGTACATAAACCATTTCCCCAATTACTTAAAGTTAACCTTCTTGCCATACATCAGGATACCGACCCTGTAAATTCGGGATGCGACCCAGGTTGTAAAGATGAATCCACTGATTAACAGGAAGATCGACAATGCCAGCTCCCAGTTCGGGACTCCAAATGGCAGCCTGACCATCATAGCGATAGGTGAAGTAAATGGAATGATGCTTAACCAGAAAGACAAACTGCTGTCCGGATTGTTCACAATAAAACTGAAGGACATGATATAGGTAAAAAGCAGGGGCAGGGTAATAGGCAGCATAAATTGCTGGGTTTCGGTATCGCTGTCAACTGCAGAGCCTACTGCCGCAAAAAGAGCGCTGTAAAGCATATATCCTCCCAGGAAGAAAATAAGGAAGACCGGTAAAATATAACCCCATTTAACTGTTTGAACGGCTTTAATGATATCCATTCCCGGTCCGTCACCGGATGCAGCAGCTGCCTGTTTTGCCATCGGCATTTCAGATTTAACCTGCTCCATTTTACCTTTGAAAATAAGCTGGCTGGCAACTGTCATTAAACTGATTGAAAGAATGATCCATAGGAGGAACTGGGTTAAACCAACCAGTCCGATCCCGATGATCTTACCCATCATCAGCTGAAAAGGCTTGACAGATGAGATGACGACTTCTACAATTCTGCTGGTTTTTTCTTCAATAATGCCTCGCATTACCTGTATACCATAAATAAACAGGGACATATAAATTAAAATCGCTGCTGCAAATCCAACTGCCATTGCAGCTCCCGAACTGCTGTCTTTTTCACCTTCCAGGGTCAGTTCTTTGGAAACAACCGACAGCTTAGGTTTAATTTTATCAAGTGTTGCCGCGTCAATTCCGGCATCTGCAAGCAGTTTGGTTCGCATCTGATCATTCAGTTGATTTTCAATTGTACTGATCACAGAAAGGCCAGCTTTCTTTTGTGAAAACATTTCAATATTTCCTCCCGAAGTAATATCGGCCGGTATATGAAGTATGAAAGCATCTTCATTATCAATGACCTTCTTTTTTGCCTCTGCCAAAGTAAGTTCAGATTTGCTGAAGCTCACTGATTTTTTATTCTCAAGGACTTTATTGAAAATCCCGCTGTCGTCAATAATTTCAACCGCCGGAATATTGTCACCTCCGCGCATGGATAATGCGAAGATCAGCGCGTACATTCCAATGATCAGTAAGGGTACCAGAAAGGTCATGATCAGAAATGACTTCTTTTTTACCCTGCTGAAGTATTCTCTTTTTATAATGAGTAGGATCTTGTTCATTTTTCCGGATTAGTTTTTTACGTTCTGAATGAATATATCGTTCATGCTGGGTACAATTTCAGTCAGTTCAGTGACCTGTACCTGCGGAATTAAAAACTTCAGTACATCATTTGATGAATATCCTTCGTAGATCTGTATGCTGAGGTGGGTGATCCCATCCTCATTCATCTCCTCATTGATGCTGAACATAGGGTTTTCAAGAGGACTAAGATTACCTGAAAAAGCGATCCTGTAGGTATTGTTTCTGTACAGATTCTTAATGTCTTTCACCTTTCCATCCAGTATTTTTTTCGATTTATGGATAAGGGCGATACTGTCACATAATTGCTCAACAGATTCCATCCGGTGTGTTGAAAAAATAATGGTAGCACCTTTTTGGTTTAATTCCAGGATCTCATTGGTAATTAACTGAGCATTTACCGGGTCAAATCCTGAGAACGGTTCATCCAGAATGATCAGTTCAGGATCATGGACAACAGTGGCAATAAACTGAACTTTTTGCTGCATCCCTTTGCTCAGATCTTCTACTTTTTTATTCCACCAGCTTTGGATTCCCATTTTTTCAAACCAGTATCTGATCCGCGCAGTCGCATCATTTTTTGATAAACCTTTTAACTGTGCCAGATAAAGCATTTGTTCACCGATCTCCATTTTTTTATACAATCCCCGCTCTTCAGGCAGGTATCCTATTTTGGGAATGTGGGATGGGTTTAGTTTCTCGCCATTCAGAAAAATTTCGCCCTGATCGGGTGCCGTTATCTGATTGATGATGCGGATCAGTGATGTCTTTCCTGCACCATTCGGACCCAGCAGGCCAAAAACAGAACCCTTTTCAATCTCAATAGAGACATTATCCAAAGCCCGGTGATTGGCATATTGTTTCACTATATTTCTGATACTCAGCATATGGTTGGATTATTCATAATTAGAAGAATTACCGGAATCTTTGTTACAATTTTTCCCCAATATTCATTGGTCCAGATCAGGTGTATTCAGTTTTTTGTACGAAAATTGTAATTCAGATCCTATGAATTTGCTCTGCCTTATTATTCAGGCCTAACCAGTTTTGAAGTTTTCTGATTATCCTTGGGTGCTTGTCTGATCTTGCTCTGCCAATAAGAAAACCATAGGGTTTAAGCGGTGTCACATGATCACAAATAATTTTCACGATTCCAAGCATGGGTATAGCAAGGATCATACCCGCAACACCCCAGACAATCTCCATGAAAACGATGACCAGGATCGTAAATAATGGGTTAATATTTACCTCTGAGCCAACTACCAGTGGTTCAAGAAAATAAGTTTGAATAAACTGGATCATTAGATAAGTGACAATCACACCTATGATCATTCCGTTGCTTCCGCCCTGTGAAATTACTGCCAATACAGTTATTACGGTACCCGTGAAGTTCCCTATAAAAGGCAGGATCTCCAGAAGTCCGCATAAAATAGCAAAGAACAATGCACTTTTTACTCCAACAATTGAAAATCCGGCAGCATACATAATCCATAAAATAACGATCATACTGCTAAGTCCCGAAAGGTATTTCTGCGCCACTTTTCCAGCGTCAGATATAATCTTTTCAGTTTCGCCTGTTGCGCTAAGAGGAACCAGCATCAGGATGAATTTTTTCAGGTGAGACCGGTAATAGATGAACAGAAAGAGGTAAACAATAACGAGGATAAAGTTGATGATAATGCTCATCAGCGAACTTAGCATCAGCCCGGCCATGCCTAATGTTGCAGAGGACCCGTTTGTTTGGTTTAACATCCATTGTTTCTGTTTTTCAGAAGATATGCCAATATTTCTGGCTATAAATTCCCTGAGATCGTCTGCAATCATGCTGATACGCCGGGTGATCTCAGTAAGATCCTCGGATATTCCGCTTGCCTGCCATGAAAGTAAACCAATAACAGCGCCTGTACCCAGCAGAAAGATTAATACACAGCATACTCCTGCAAACATCCGGTTAATTCCTTTGTTTTCAAGCCAGCGGGAAAGAGGAACAAAAAGCATCGCCAAAAGGGCACTGATCGCTAATGGGATTAGAAAATCCCGGGCAAAATAGAGTCCGCTAATCACTAAAAATGAAAAGAATAAGACGAAGATGCTCTTCTGTAAAGATGGTGATGATCTAATCATAGCGGCTCAGCTGATCATTTGTCATAAAGATACCTGAAAATTTATTTTCCGGCAGTTTTCTTTAAATTAATAGTCTTGCTTGCCGGTTTATTTCAGGACCTGCTCAGCAGGATGAATTCCCTGATTATGAATCAGATAGGTTCTGAAAGGAAAATTCCGGGTCAATTTTCCGGTTTCTGCAGGATATCTATAATATTCAGGCCTAAAATATTTTCTGCCGGTCTTTATTTTTGAGTGGAATTTATATCTTTAAAATAAGGATAGACCGATGAAGATATTTTACTCAAGAAAAGTTATTGTATTGCTTACGCTGTTGCTGGTTGTAAGTGCCTTATATAAATTGGCTTTATCAAATCAGAAGGTTGATTATAACACACAGGTTAAGCCAATAATCAATAAAAAATGTATCTCATGTCATGGGGGAGTGAAACAGGAGGCCGGATTCAGCCTGCTTTTTCAGAATGAAGCGCTGGGCCTAACCGAATCAGGGAAACCTGCGATCATACCTGGTGATCCTGATAGAAGTGAACTGATCCGGAGAATAAATGAAAAAGATCCGGATGAGAGGATGCCTTACAAGCATGAAGCACTTTCAGAATCAGAGATCAAGATTTTCAGACAGTGGATCAGGGAAGGTGCAAAGTGGGGAGAACACTGGGCTTATATCTCAGTTAAAAAACAGGATGTCCCCGATTTCAATGATAAATGGATAAGGAATGATATCGATCAGTTTATCTATGAAAAATTGGATGAACAAAAATTAAAGCCTTCTGAGGAAGCCGACAAGGCAACTTTATTAAGAAGAGTGAGCCTGGATCTTATTGGACTTCCGGCTTCAGCAAACGTTTCGAAGAGGTTTCTTCAGGATCAATCTGATAAAGCATATGAAAATCTGGTGGATGATCTGCTTGCCTCCTCCCGCTATGGTGAAAGATGGACATCCCTCTGGCTCGACCTTGCCCGTTATGCTGACACCAGAGGGTATGAAGCCGACCGGGGCCGTAGTATATGGAAGTACCGCGATTGGCTTATCAGGGCCTTTAATACTGATAAACCGTATAATGATTTTCTCATAGAACAGCTTGCCGGCGATTTAATGCCTGACCCGGATGACGCGAAATATATTGCTACTGCTTTTCAGCGCAATACCATGACCAATGATGAGGGTGGGACTGATAATGAAGAATTCAGAACTTCTGCTGTGATGGACCGGGTGAATACAACATGGAGTGCTACTATGGGCACAACTTTTAATTGTGTTCAATGTCATAGTCATCCTTATGATCCGTTTAAAGCAGATGAATATTATAAATTCATGGCCTTTTTTAATAATACGCGGGATGAAGATACTAATGCTGATTACCCATTATTGCGGCAATACAGTACTCAGGATAGTTTAAAACTGCTACAATTGACTAGCTGGTTAAAGAGCAATACCTCAGAAGCCCATGCAAAAAAATACTTTGACTTTCTTAAAACCTGGCAGCCTACAATTAACTCATTGCAATGTGATCAGTTTGTGAATGCTGCTCTGATCAGTAGCTGGTTTGCCGGATTGCGAAATAACGGAACATGCCGATTGAAGGAGGTTGTGCTACAGGATAAGACCCAGCTCATGTTTCGATATAAAACCAATTTTGATGGAGGTAAATGGTCTATTTACCTCGATACATTGAATGGAAAACTATTAAAAACTGTTCCGCTTGCAAATACAAAGGGCGAATGGAAAATTGTAACTGTACCGATACCTGCTGAAAAAGGAAAGCGTAACCTGTTTTTTAAATATTATAGTCCGGCGATAAAAAGCCCTGATGATACAGGTGTCCAGTTTGAGTGGTTCCAGTTGGATGTTCCCTTCCCTGGTAAGGGAAAACCAGGATATGAGCTTGCTTTGAGTAATTTCAATCAGTTGATGCAGGCTAAAGTAGATGAAACCCCGATTATGATTGAGAATAACCGTGACCAGCTCAGAACTACCCATGTTTTTGAACGTGGTAACTGGATGGTAAAAGGGAATAAGGTGGAACCGGGTGTGCCCGGTATTATGAACCCAATGCCGGCAAATATGCCTAAGAACAGGTTGGGGATGGCATTATGGTTAACCGATAAAAAAAATCCACTTGTAGCCAGAACCATGGTGAACCGTTTATGGGAGCAGTTGTTTGGATTTGGGATAGCTGAAACTCTGGAAGATCTTGGTTCACAAGGAATTGCACCTACTCACAAGGAATTGCTTGATCATTTATCCTGGCAGTTTATGAATGAGTATAACTGGAGCATGAAGCGTCTTTTAAAAGAGATTGTAATGTCTGCGGCATATCGGCAGAGCTCTGCGGTGACTGAGGAAAAGTTAAAAATTGACCCCAATAATAAATTTTATTCCCGTGCATCCAGAATCAGACTTTCAGCAGAGCAACTCAGGGATCAGGCATTGGAGGTAAGTAATGTATTGAGCAAAAAAATGTACGGGCCAAGTGTTATGCCATTTCAGCCTGAAGGAATCTGGCGTTCCCCTTATAATGGTGAAAAATGGACAATGAGTGCAGGTGAAGACCAGTACAGAAGAGCAGTTTACACCTACCTGAAGCGTACAGCCCCTTATCCTTCAATGATGACCTTTGATGGTAGTGCAAGGGAATCATGTCTGCCCCGGAGGATCAGGACCAATACTCCATTGCAGGCATTAACCTCTCTGAATGACTCAACCACTCTGGTCATTTCAAGAAGTCTTGCTTTGCGGATGAAGAAACTCGGAGGGAAGGAAAGCAAAACTCAGATCAGTAAAGGCTATGAGGCCATGATGTTTAAGCCGATTTCCGCGAAAAAGTTAAAGGCACTATCCGACTTGTATGCAGAAGCCCTCATGAAATATAAAAAGGATAGAACAGCCATGAACCAATTAATGGGAGCAAAAGATAAGCTTGCTGATCCCGAAACAGCATCACTGG
>JBAZCD010000141.1:2071-7127 GCA_041671205.1 Pedobacter sp. | reverse complement strand
AACAAGAAGTAATGTAACCAGCGGAGGCTTGGGGACCATGGGCTTTGCCTTACCGGCAGCCATTGGAGCCAAATTTGGTGCCCCCGACCGAACAGTAGTAGCCGTGATCGGTGACGGAGGCTTCCAGATGACTCTTCAGGAATTGGGTACCATCATGCAGTGTAACATCGACGTAAAGATCCTGATTCTGAACAATAGATTTTTAGGAATGGTGAGGCAATGGCAGGAATTGTTCAATCAGCATCGTTATTCATTCGTTGATATCGAAAGCCCTGACTTTGTAATGCTTGCAAATGCTTATGGCATCAAGGCAAAGAGTATTTCCGAGCGCGGGGATATATCCCCCTCATTAAAAGAAATGCTGGATCATAAAGGATCTTTCTTACTTGAGGTAATGGTTACTAAAGAGAACAACGTGTTCCCAATGGTTCCGCAGGGCTGCAGTGTGAGTGAAATTAGATTGAAGTAATTATCTTAAAGAAAAGATCTGAAAAAACAGACATTATGAGCAATCAGAAAAATAACGAAAAACCGGCAGGTAAACAGGAGTATAACATAACTGTATATACAGAGAACCAGATTGGGCTCCTTAGCCGGATTGCGATCATTTTCACCAGACGCAAAATAAACGTACACAGTTTGAACACCTCCCCTTCTGAGATCGAGAGCATTCATCGTTTTAATATTGTGGTTAATGAAACAGAAGATGTAGTCAGAAAACTTTCCAGACAGATCGAAAAGCAGGTAGAGGTTCTTAAAGTGTATTACAATACTAACGAGGAAGTGATCTGGCAGGAACTGGCTCTGTATAAGGTACCTACAGACATCATTGCAGAAAAGGCAAGTGTGGAGCGTTTGCTGCGTGAAAACGGTGCCCGTGCGGTTGTGATCCGTAAAGATTATACCGTGTTCGAAACTACCGGACACCGAGAAGAAACTGATGCACTGATTAAGATCCTTCAACCATTCGGGCTCATTGAATTTGTCCGCAGCGCCCGCGTGGCGATCATCAAGCACAGTGATGGCTTCAATCGTAAGCTTCGCGAATTTGAAAAAGCAGAACCGGGTGAAGACGTTGCAGAAAATGAATATCTGAATAATGGACAGAAGATATTCACCATGTAAATCAAACAGGCAATTATTAATCAAAATCTTTAAATAAAAAACAAAAAGTAAAAACAAAACAATATGGCAAAGATCAATTTCGGTGGAGTTATAGAAGATGTGGTAACCCGCGAAGAATTCCCCTTAGACAAAGCTCGTGAAGTTCTGAAGGATGAAACGGTAGCAATTATCGGTTATGGTGTTCAGGGTCCGGGACAAGCATTAAACCTGCGTGACAATGGAATCAGAGTGATTATCGGACAGCGTAAAGATTCAAAAACCTGGGATAAGGCAATTGCTGACGGATGGGTACCCGGAGAAACTTTGTTCGAAATTGAAGAAGCTGCCGAAAAAGGTACCATCATTCAATATCTGTTATCAGATGCGGGTCAGATCGCACTTTGGCCAACCATTAAAAAATACCTGACTCCGGGAAAAGCACTTTATTTTTCTCATGGCTTTGGTATCACTTACAAGGAGCAGACCGGGATCATCCCTCCTGCCGATGTTGACGTGATCCTGGTTGCACCAAAAGGATCAGGAACTTCATTACGCCGTCTGTTCTTAGCAGGTAAAGGATTAAATTCATCATTTGCCATTCATCAGGATGCGACAGGTAAAGGCAGAACCCGTGCAATCGCTTTAGGTATCGGTGTTGGTTCAGGTTACCTGTTCGAAACTGATTTCCGTAAAGAAGTGTACTCTGACCTTACCGGTGAGCGCGGAACTTTGATGGGAGCAATCGCAGGTATCTTCGAAGCACAGTACAACACCCTTCGCAGAAACGGGCATTCACCATCTGAGGCATTCAACGAAACTGTTGAAGAACTGACTCAAAGTTTAATGCCACTGGTAGCTGAAAATGGAATGGACTGGATGTATGCCAACTGTTCAACTACAGCGCAGCGCGGAGCATTAGACTGGAAAGGCCGTTTCCGTGATGCAACCCAGCCGGTATTTGATGAATTATATGAGAGCGTAGCTACGGGTAAAGAAGCTGAGCGTACGATCAAATTGAACAGCCAGCCTGATTATCGTGTTAAACTTGAAGCAGAGCTTAAAACTCTTCATGACAGTGAGATCTGGCAGGCAGGTCAGGCAGTAAGAAGTTTACGTCCTGAGAATCAACCGGAGAAGTAATACGTTTTAAGTTATACGTTACCCGCCCCGGGCAGGTAACGTATAGCTAAATATGAATTCAATAAAGCTTATATCGTACCACTCAAAATGGCTTACACTCTGTTTGATAAGATCTGGAACACGCATGTCGTCAGCAGTAATTTGGGATTTCCGGATACTCTATATATTGATGCTCACCTCATCAATAAGGTAACAAGTCCGGGAGCATTTGAAGGTTTACGGAAACGTCATATTTCTGTTTTCAGACCCGGCCAAACGCTGGTTTTGAAAGATGCTGCTTTTAGTCAGCATCTCCCGCTTAGTGACCTTTCCAGATTTCAGCTTGACCTGTACAACAGAAATTGCAGTGATTTTGGACTGGAGCGAACAGAGCAAAACCTGATCGATCAAACCGAAGCCATTGCAGCATTTCCAGGTCAGACCCTGGTTTGTGATCAGAAATATACCGAAAATATGGGTGCTTTGGGAGTACTTGCGATTGGCATCAGTGAATTACTGGTTGAACAGGTACTGGCAACTCAATGCCTGCTGATAAACAAACCAAAGCGAATGAAGATCGAAGTGAACGGAAGGCTGGCAAAAGGTCTTGGGGTTAAAGACATCAATCATTACCTGTTGTCAGAAATATCTGCTGATGGGGCAAATGGTTATTTTATTGAATACGCCGGTGACACAATCCTTGATCTGGATATGCAGGGCCGGATGACCATTTGTAATATGAGCAAAGAGATTGGGGCCCTTGGCGGACTCATTGCTCCGGATGAAACCACCTTCGAGTACATCAGAAGGGCTGGAATGATGCCTGAAAGCGAAAATCCGGAAGAAACCCTGTCATTCTGGGGAAGCCTGTATTCTGATGAGACCTCCGTGTTCGATGAGGTTCTTGAATTCGATGCAGAAGATATCGGTCCGGGAAATTATGGTATTGGCATTTCCAGGCTAATCCCATCAAAACCGGCAAATGAAAGATCAGGAATGATTACCCATGATGGTGCGGCGATAATTGCAGGTTATAATGACACCGATTATCTGTTAAACCATTTGGAAAGTATTGAAGATTACGAAAGTTCAGCGATCAATAAAATTTTTAACGGAGCTTAAACCTCATTAATGAAAATCAGATCTGTAGAAATAAAAATCAAAATACAGGCTGCAATAGAGCAACAAGGCTTTATTTAAGAAAAAACTATGTTACACGACCCAAACCGCATTTATATTTTTGATACCACCTTAAGGGATGGAGAACAGGTACCAGGATGTCAATTATCTACCATAGAAAAGATCGAAATCGGCAAGGCCCTCGAAAATCCTGGGGTAGATGTAATTGAAGCCGGATTCCCGATTTCAAGTCCGGGTGATTTTCAAAGTGTGGTCGAACTTTCAAAGGCAGTTCGCGGACCTGTTATATGTGCCTTAACACGTGCAAATAAGGGCGATATCGATTCTGCAGCCGAGGCATTAAAGTTTGCTAAAAGGCCAAGGATCCATACAGGTATCGGTTCATCGGATAACCATATTAAATACAAATTCAACAGCACAAGGGAAGCAATTCTTGAACGCGCCATTGAAGCAGTAAAATATGCTAAAAATTTTGTGGAGGATATTGAGTTCTACGCAGAAGATGCAGGCAGAGCCGACAATGTATTCCTCGCCAAAATGATCGAGGCAGTTATTACGGCAGGTGCAACAGTAGTGAATATCCCGGATACAAACGGCTACTGTCTACCTGAACAATACGGTGAAAAGATCCGTTTTCTGAAAGAAAATGTTAAAAATATCGATCAGGCCATCATTTCAGTACATTGTCATAATGATCTGGGGCTGGCTACTGCCAACAGTATAGCCGGCATCCAGAATGGAGCCAGGCAGGTAGAGTGTACGATCAACGGGATTGGAGAACGTGCAGGAAACACAGCTCTGGAAGAAATCGTGATGATCCTGAGAACTCATCGCAGTCTGAATTTTACACATAACGTCAACAGCAAGCACCTGTATGAACTGAGCGGAATGGTAAGCCGCATGATGCGTATGCCTGTACAGCCAAATAAAGCAATTGTAGGTAAAAATGCATTTGCTCACAGTTCCGGGATCCATCAGGATGGTGTATTAAAACACCGTGAAACCTATGAGATCATCAATCCCGAGGATGTGGGTATCGATCAGTCAGAGATCATACTTACCGCACGCAGCGGAAGGCATGCATTGAATCATCACCTGGAGCGCCTGGGCTATACCATTGATCGTATAGACCTGGATCAGGTATATGAACGCTTTCTGACTCTGGCAGATGGTAAAAAAGAAATTAAGGATGACGACATCCTGTTATTGATGGGTGATGAAACCGAAAACAATTACAAGAACGGTCTTGTAATTAAAGGCCTGCAGGTAACATGCGGCGATCAGGCAAGTCCTTCGGCTACTATCAAATTAAATTATAACGGAACGGAGCATGAGGCAACTGCAACCGGTAATGGTCCGGTAGATGCCACAATTAAAGCAATTGAAAAAATCATCGGCAGAAGCTTCAATATAAAAGAATTTAATATCCATTCGATACACAGCGGAAGTGATGATGTGAGTAAGGTTGACATGCTCGTAATCAATGAAGGCAAGTCCTATAAAGGTTATGGGTTCAGCACTGATATCGTGCGTGCTTCGGCAAATGCATACCTGGATGCGCTCAATAAGTTTGTTTAGGTAAAGTTATACGTTATACGTTATACGTTATACGTTTTAAGTAATGATATAGAAGTAAATACAACATATTTAATTGAAAATGAGCAAAATAGCTCAAAGTCTAAATACTAAGTAC
>JBAZCD010000141.1:0-2061 GCA_041671205.1 Pedobacter sp. | reverse complement strand
AAAAAAATATGAGCAAAACATTGTTTGACAAGGTGTGGGATTCTCACGTTGTTCGTAAGATTGAAGGCGGGCCTGATGTGTTATTTATTGACCGTCACATGGTTCATGAGGTTACGAGCCCGGTGGCCTTTCTTGGTTTGAAAAGCAGAGGACTTAAGGTATTGTATCCTGAGCGTACATTCGCAACAGCAGATCATAATACCCCAACGATCAATCAGCATCTGCCTGTCGCAGACCCGCTTTCTGCCAATCAGCTGAAAGCACTTGAGTCCAATTCAAAAGAATATGGTATCAGTTACTGGGGATTAGGCCATCAGAAGAACGGTATAGTGCACGTTGTCGGTCCGGAATATGGTATCACACAACCTGGTGCAACCATCGTTTGCGGTGACTCACACACTTCCACTCATGGAGCCTTTGGTGCGATCGCTTTTGGTATTGGTACTTCTGAAGTTGAAATGGTGCTGACCACCCAGTGTATCATGCAGCCAAAGCCAAAGAAGATGAGAATTAACATCAATGGCAAACTGGGCAAAGGTGTAACCCCGAAAGATGTTGCCCTGTTTATAATTTCTCAGTTAAGTACCTCTGGTGCTACAGGTTATTTTGTTGAATATGCCGGTGAAGTGTTCGAAAACATGAGCATGGAAGGCCGTATGACCGTTTGTAATCTGAGTATTGAAATGGGTGCCAGAGGTGGAATGATCGCACCTGATGAAACCACGATCAACTACGTAAAAGGCCGCGAATTCAGTCCGAAAGGTGAAGCATGGGACAGAGCGCTTGCTTACTACCAGAGTTTAAAGACCGATGCTGACGCAGTATTTGATAAAGAGTATAGCTATGATGGTTCTACTATCGAACCTATGATCACCTATGGAACAAATCCGGGAATGGGTATAGGCATTTCACATGCTATCCCTAAAGCGGAAGATGCAGAGGGGGGTGCCGCAACCTATGCCAAATCACTGAACTACATGGGCTTCCATGAAGGTGAACCTATGATGGGCAAGAAAGTCGATTATGTATTCATTGGTAGCTGTACCAATGGAAGAATTGAAGACTTCAGAGCTTTTGCTTCCATTGTTAAGGGCAGAAAGAAAGCAGATCACATTACGGCATGGCTGGTTCCTGGATCACACATTGTTGAGAAGCAGATTCAGGATGAAGGATTATTGGATATCTTCACAGATGCCGGATTTACTTTACGCCAGCCGGGTTGTTCAGCATGTCTGGCAATGAACGATGATAAGATTCCAGCCGGAAAATATGCGGTCAGTACCTCAAACAGGAACTTTGAAGGACGTCAGGGTCCGGGTTCAAGAACCATGCTTGCAAGTCCGTTGGTTGCAGCTGCTGCTGCAGTAACCGGAGTAGTAACTGATCCGAGAACACTTATTTAATAACCAGCGAAATTTCGCACAGAGACATAAAAATGGCTTACGATAAATTCAATATATTAAGAAGTACTGCAGTTCCATTATCTATTGAGAATGTGGATACTGATCAAATCATCCCTGCCCGTTTCTTAAAAGCAACAGAGCGTGTAGGATTTGGGGATAACCTTTTCCGCGACTGGAGATTTAATTCGGATAACACACCCAAACCTGAATTTGTACTGAATAATTCCCTTTACAGCGGTAAAATTCTGGTTGGAGGAAAAAACTTCGGTTCAGGTTCATCCAGAGAGCATGCTGCATGGGCAATTTATGATTATGGCTTCAGATGTGTGGTATCCAGCTTCTTTGCGGATATTTTCAAGGGCAACTGCCTTAACATCGGCGTTTTACCGGTTCAGGTGAGTCCTGAATTTGCCGATAAGATTTTTCAGGCAATCGAGGCAGATCCACAAGTAGAAATTGAAGTCAATTTACCCGATCAGTCGATCAGCATCCTCTCTACAGGAGAAAAAGAAACATTCGATATCAGCTCTTACAAGAAAAGCAATATGATCAATGGCTTTGATGATATTGACTATCTGGTGAACATCAAGCCGGAAATACAGCAATTTGCATCCAGCCTCCCGATCTAATAAGTTTAGCGCCCTAATGGAAAAAAGGA
>JBAZCD010000140.1:0-7162 GCA_041671205.1 Pedobacter sp. | reverse complement strand
ACGATTTGAGAAATCACATGACAGAGCGGAAAGTTGATTTCGTTAGTCACGAACCAAAACAGCGACTGACGAATTTATCTTGCATGGCGTATAAGTAAATTTGTAAGTCTAAATCCTGGTACCGTTAACTAAGTTTTTATTGTAAATTATTTAATATTTATAATGTTTGGTTAATCCAATATTATAAATATGCCTAATAATCATGATGGGGGTTATTATCATCTTTTCAACAGGGGTAATAACAAAGGAAAGATATTCTTAGACATAAATGATTATTCCTATTTTCTGAAACAACTCAATAAATATTTGGCTCCTCATATTGATGTTTTTGCCTATTGTTTAATGCCAAATCACTTCCACTTTTTCATTAGAATAAATGATAGTTCCGGGTTTAACAAAGGGATTAAGAACTTTCTTATCTCATATTCAAAAACAATCAATAAAAAATATGGAAGAGTGGGGTCCCTGTTTCAAGGAAGATATAAGCTATCAGAAATAAAAACCAACACCTATTTTACACGAATTATAACTTATATCCACCAAAATCCCTTGGTTGCCGGATTGACAAAATCAATGGAGGATTATCGTTTCTCATCATACAAAGCGTATTTGTTAAACAAAAAAACCAATTTAAAAAACGAAGAGGTTTTAGAATGGTTTGGGGGAATTGATAGCTTCATTGAGGCACATAAGTTGATAATAAAAGGCGAAGACGAATTTAAATTTCATGACGCCTAAGTAAATTCGTAAGTCTGAACTAGCCGACTGACGAAATCACCTGACAGAGCGGAAAGTTGATTTCATCAGTCGCATACTAAAGGGGCGACTGACGAATTTAAATTTCATAACACCTGGGTAAATTCGTAAGTCTGAACTAACCGACTTGCGAAATCATCTGACGGAGCGGAAAGTGATTTCGTCAGTCGCATACTAAAGGGGCGACTGACGAATTTTAATTTCATGACGCCTAAGTAAATTCGTAAGTCTGAACTAGCCGACTTGCGAAATCACATGACAGAGCGGAAAGTTGATTTCGTCAGTCGCGAACACATATTAGCAACTGACGAATTTAAAAGCATGGCGCCTGAGTAAATTCGTAAGTCTGTTAAATACCTGGAAAATATTAATGATTTAACAGAAAACAGGCCTATAAATTAAAAATTTGCAAAAATTTAGGCAATTCACAAAATAATTTATTTTTTCTATTGACGGAATTAAATTTTGTGCTACATTTGGAAAACACAAGGATGAAAAATTTAACTACATATTACTTTGCTTATTTTTACTATCACGGTAAGAGCGGGGAAAATATGCAATAGGTCTTAATATAGAAATTAGCAAAAAGTCCCTGCCCACAAGCAGGGACTTTTTTATTTAACAGCAAAATGCAGAAAAAACGAGTTGCAATTCAGGGTATCCGGGCTTCATTCCACGAAGAAGCAGCATTTAAGTTCTTCGGGACTGATATCGAGACAGTTGAATGCGAATCATTCAAAAAAACCTGCGAGGTTTTGAAGAATAAACAGGCAGATTACGTGGTAATGGCTATTGAAAATTCAATTGCCGGAAGTCTTTTGCCTAATTACACCCTGCTCAGAGAATATAATTTTTCTATCGTTGGTGAAGTATATCTTGCCATACAGCTTCACCTGCTTGCTTTACCGGGAGTTAAATTTGAAGATGTAAAGTATGTCCAGTCACACCCGATCGCTATCCGGCAATGCAGTGATTTTTTTGAAGAATTTCCTCATTTACAGGTAGTTGAAAGCAGTGATACTGCCGCCTGCGCCAAGAAAATAAGAGAAGAAAACCTGACTGACACCGTAGCCATTGCGAACCTGCTTGCAGCTAAATTATACAATCTGGAGGTGATGGAAAGAAGGATCGAATCGAACAAGAAAAACTTTACCCGATTCCTGATTCTTGCAAATAAGCCGCTTGAAAACGTTGAGGTCAATAAAGCTTCACTGAGCTTTCAGGTAGGAAACTCGGTTGGCTCATTGGCCGAAGTACTCAACATCTTTGCTTCGCATAAGATCAACCTGAGTAAAATTCAGTCGATGCCCGTTCTCGGGAAACGAAATGAATACAATTTCTATGTGGATATAGAATGGAAGAACCAGGCCGATTACGATTCAGCCATCCGTCAGGTATTGAAACATACGATCAACTTTACAATCATGGGCGAGTATCTTAAAAATGATAAGGTTTAAGCTCTTAAATCAGCAAATTAAACAATAATTAAAACGACACTTTATTACATCCCGGGATAGTTCACTAACCCAAAAATTTAAAACAATGAAACTAAATTTAAAATTACAACCCTTAAGTAGCTGGGTAACAACAAAGAATGAGCCATTATTAATTGCAGGGCCTTGCAGTGCTGAAACTGAAGATCAGCTGATGGCAACCGCGCATTTATTGGCAAAGACAGGAAAGGTTTCTGTTTTAAGAGCAGGAATATGGAAGCCGCGTACCCGCCCCGGAGAGTTTGAAGGTATTGGAAGCATTGGTCTGACCTGGTTAAAAAGAGCCAAGGAAGAAACCGGTTTGCCCACAGCAGTGGAGGTAGCTAATGCCAAACACGTGGAAGAAGCCCTGGCAGCAGGAGTAGATATTCTTTGGGTTGGTGCACGTTCAACAGTAAATCCATTTACGGTTCAGGAAATTGCAGATGCCCTTAAGGGTGTTGATATTCCGGTAATGGTTAAAAATCCGGTTAACCCTGATATTCAACTATGGATCGGTGCATTAGAGCGTATCAATAATGCCGGCATCACAAAACTTGCAGCTATTCACAGAGGTTTCTCATCCTTTGAAAAAACAGCGTTCAGAAATGAACCAATGTGGGAACTGGCCATTCAGCTAAAAACTTTATGTCCAGAACTTCCAATCATCAATGACCCAAGCCATATTTGCGGAAACCGTGAATTGATTCAATATGTTGCTCAAAAAGCCCTTGATCTGGATATGCAGGGATTAATGATTGAGTCGCACCTTGACCCATCTGTTGCATGGACTGATGCCAAACAACAATTAACCCCTGCGGCATTATCAGAATTAATGGAACTTCTTACACTGCGTAAGCCTGAGAGCAAAGACAAAGAATTTACTGATAAGTTGGCCGATCTGCGGACAAGTATTGACAAAATTGATGATCAGATCATTCAAAAAATAGCCGAAAGGATGCAGGTAGTTCAAAAAATCGGTGAATTCAAACGCGATAATGGCGTGACTATCCTACAGGTAAACCGCTGGGATCAGATCATGAACAAACGCAGTGCATTTGCAAAAGCTTTGAAGCTTGACCTGAATTTTACCGGCAAATTACTGGAACTAATCCACAGTGAATCTATCCGCAAGCAAACTGAAATCATGAACGACAAAGTGACTGTTGAATAAAAATGAGTTCAGCAAGCATAAAAATATCTGTAGCAAACAAAAAACTGGACTGCTCCATCGCACTGACCGGGTCGAAAAGCGAGAGTAATCGTGCTTTGATCATGCAGGCGCTGAGCGATGGTGCCGTTCAGGTTAAAAATATTTCTGAAGCTGCCGATACTGTCACTTTAAATAATATTCTGGGTGGAAATCCGGCAGGTGTGGTTAATGTTGGTCCGGCAGGTACTGCCATGCGATTTCTGACCGCTTTCTTTCCGTTACAGGATGGAGAAGTTATCCTTACCGGATCTGAGCGTATGAAGCAGCGCCCGATCGGAATCCTTGTAGATGCCTTAAGAACTCTGGGAGCTGATATTGAATACGCAGAACAAGAAGGATTTCCTCCTTTAAGGATCAAAGGGCCTTTTGTGCAGAAAACGGATCAGGTTAGTATAAAAGGCAATATCAGCAGTCAGTACATTTCTGCCTTGCTCCTTATCGCTCCGAAACTTGAACAGGGACTGAAACTTGTGATAGATGGAGAGTTAACCTCAAAACCATATGTGGAGATGACCCTGGCCATGATGGAACAGGCTGGTATCAGACATGTATGGAAGAAAAATGTGATCAGCATTTCAAGCCAGCCTTTCAGTAAGGCGGTGATCAGTGTTGAGCCCGACTGGAGTGCTGCATCATACTGGTATGCTATCGCTGCATTAGCCGAAGAGGCTCGTCTTTTCCTTCCGGGATTGAACGGATACAGCCTTCAGGGAGATAGTAAAATTACAGAGATCATGGCCAACTTTGGTATTACCTCGCAATTTAAGGACGGCGGCGTTTACCTCAGGAAGGAAGCAAAGAAGCTGGAGCGCAAGATCTTTGATTTTAAAGAATGTCCGGATCTGGCACAAACGGTAATCGTTTGCTGCGCAGCACTGAGACATGATGCAACCTTCACCGGATTAGAAACTTTGAAGATTAAGGAAACTGACCGGGTAAATGCACTTCAAACTGAACTGGCTAAGATCGGGGTAAAACTGATCGGGAAGAACATGACTTACAAACTGGACTGTTCAGGGCTTGATCTGAACAGGAAGATTAGTGTGGCAACCTATGATGACCATAGAATGGCTATGGCCTTCGCCCCTCTGGCTTTGGTCATGCAGGAGCTTGAAATCGAAGATCATTTGGTTGTTGAAAAATCGTACCCCGACTTCTGGAAACACCTGGAAATGGCTGGATTTGAATTAAAGAGTAGTGAGTATTGAGATATATCAAGTTCAATTAAATTAATAACTCTTAGAAGATATTTTTATACGTACAACTTATAACGTATAACTTATAACTTATAACGTATAACTTAACCCTTACAAACAAAATGGCAGGCAATTCATTTGGTCAACTATTCCGCATCACAACTTTCGGAGAATCACATGGCGAAGCTATTGGGGTGATTATCGATGGTTGCCCTTCAAACCTGGAGCTTGATATGGATTTTATCCAGTCAGAACTTGATAAGCGAAAACCGGGTCAGTCAAAGATCACCACCCAGCGCAAAGAAAGCGATACTGTTCAGATTCTTTCGGGGGTTTTTGAGGGTAAAACGACCGGCACTCCTATTGCCATGTTCATCCCGAATGAAGATCAGCGTTCAAAAGATTATTCACATATCAAAGATGCTTATCGTCCCTCACATGAAGATTATACTTACGATGACAAATACGGTCATCGCGATCACCGTTGCGGTGGCAGATCATCGGCAAGAGAAACAGCAGCACGGGTTGCGGCAGGGGCAATCGCTAAACTTCTGCTGAAGCAATCGGGTGTTGATATATTTGCCCATGTTTCGGCAGCAGGCACCATTGAAGCACCTCAGCTCAGCATTCATTCTATTCCTGAACTGCTTAAGATCCGAGAAGGCAATATTGTACGCTGTGCAGATCCGGCCACCGCCAATCAAATGATTGAACTGATTGATGGGATAAGAAAAGAAGGTGATACCATAGGTGGTAAAATTTCATGCCTGGTTAAAAACTGCCCCGTTGGATTAGGTGAGCCTGTTTTTGATAAACTGCATGCCGATTTAGGCAAAGCGATGTTAAGTATCAATGCCGTGCATGGCTTTGATTACGGATCGGGATTTGCAGGATCTGAAATGAGAGGTTCTGAGCATAATGACCTCTTTATACCACCATCTGAAGGTCAGGAAAGCGGTAATTTCCGCACGCTGACTAATTTCTCGGGAGGGATACAGGGCGGAATTTCAAATGGAATGGATATAACCTTCAGGGTAGCATTCAAGCCGGTAGCTACCATCATGCAAAACCAGGCAAGTCTTGATTCTTCAGGTAATGCAGCAAATGTCCAGGGAAAAGGCAGGCATGATCCATGTGTGGTACCCCGCGCGGTTGCCATCGTTGAAGCCATGGCAGCACTGGTACTGGCTGATCACTTATTGAGGAATAAGGTGATCAGGCTTTAGGGACAGTATTTGTGTCGTTGCGAGCATAGCGAAGCAATCTCCTGGCTATTTAATCACCAATTGCACAAGATTGCTTCGTCGTGCCTCCTCGCAAAGACATTCTATTATTGATACTGGTAAATTTTGGCAAAGGAGTGCTGCCTGCCCGTCCGGTCAGGCACGACTGAGAAACCTCATCCTCAATGGCACAATGTTAATCAACAGATTTCTCCCAGCGTTGATAATAACCTAAATACAAAAATTTTAGTTCGCTCGTCGAAATGACGGTATGTTATTAAAACCCTTAAAACAATTTCGGGAATTTATCCGGAAAACTATCATTCATCATTTCATAAACAATCTCAACAACATCGTCAGCAGAAGGTTTTGAGAAATAGTCGCCATCAGAACCATACGGAGTACGATGAGATTTACCCGTCAATGAACGGGGTTTCCCATCCAGATACTGATAACCATTTTGTTTTTCAAGTACCTGCTGTAATATAAATGCGGATGAACCACCCGGCACATCTTCACACACAACAAGCAGTTTATTTGTTTTTTGCAAAGATTTTGCACAAAGATTACCGATATCAAAAGGCAGGAAGGTCTGCGGATCGACAATTTCCACATCAATTCCTAAAAGTTCCAGCTCCCCGGCAGCCTGTTCAACAATTCTTAATGTTGAACCGTATGAAACTATGGTAATATCCGACCCTTCACGAAGAATCTCAGCCTTACCCAGTTCAACGGTAAACTCGCCAATATTGTCAGGCAATTTTTCTTTCAGCCGGTAGCCATTCAAACATTCGATAACCATGGCCGGCTCATCCCCGCGAAGTAAGGTATTATACATTCCTGCGGCCTGCGTCATGTTCCTCGGAACGCAAATATGCACTCCATGAAGGGAATTGATGATCACTCCCATCGGAGAGCCTGAATGCCAGATCCCTTCCAGGCGGTGACCACGTGTACGAACAATCAGCGGAGCTTTCTGTCTGCCCTTTGTACGGTAGCTTAAAGTCGCCAGATCATCACTCAAAATATTTAATGCGAACAGGATATAATCCAGGTACTGGATTTCGGCAATGGGTCTTAAACCGCGCATAGCCAATCCGATTCCCTGCCCTACTATCGTCATTTCCCTGATCCCTGTATCGGTGATCCTCATTTTTCCAAACTTGGCCTGCAATCCTGCAAAGCCCTGATTCACGTCACCGATAGCTCCCACGTCCTCTCCGAATGCCATTATTCGCGCATCACGTGAGAAATTCGAGTCGAAGCAGGCATTTAAAATTTCCCTGCCATCAACCAGTTTGG
>JBAZCD010000139.1:0-7186 GCA_041671205.1 Pedobacter sp. | reverse complement strand
AAATGTCGTATCCGCACTTGCCAACTCCACTCAATAAGGAGAAACTTATCTGGCCTGCATTATTCTTTTTATCATTTTTCATGATTTCCAGAAGGTCAGAATAGCTGGCTTTATTCAATTTATAGACTGGGTAAGTATTTTTAATGGTCTTTACAATTTCAGAAAGTTCTGCTTCTTTAAGCCCGTTCTTCTTTGCAGAAAGGAAAGCTTCGCAAATGAAACCGATTGCGATCGCTTCTCCATGCAGCAAAGGGACCTTATCATGTTTCAGTGAATAGCTTTCTACCGCATGTCCGATGGTATGACCGTAATTCAGAATTTTTCGCAACCCTTTTTCAAATGGATCCGTGATCACTACTTCATTCTTAATTTCAATGGAACGGTAGATAATTTCATCACTTAGGTCCTTAGGAGCAATTGTCTTAAGTTTTTCGAACAGGGAAGCATCATAAATGAGTCCGTGTTTAATCACTTCTGCATATCCCGAGCGGAGTTCTTTGTCGCTTAATGTATTTAAGAATGGGGTATAGATATAGACAGCTTTTGGTTGAGTAAAGGTGCCGATGATGTTTTTTACATTATCCATATCGATTCCTGTTTTGCCACCAACCGAAGCATCAACCTGCGAAAGCAGCGTGGTAGGGACCTGTACAAAATCAATACCGCGTTTGAATGTTGAAGCTGCAAAGCCGCCCATGTCGGTGATCACACCACCTCCAAGATTGATGAGAATGCTGTTCCGGTCTGCACCAAAGTCAAGCAGCATTCTCCAGATGCCAATGCAAAAATCTATGTTCTTATTTTCTTCGCCGGGAGTAACTTCGATCAGATCGAATTCTATAGATTCTAAAGCTTCCTGCAGGACAGGCAGGCAATGAATCTCAGTATTGCTGTCAACCAGAACAAATACTTTGCTGTATTTCTTCTCATTTAAAAAAGCGGATAATTCCTGAAGGCTGTTCCCGAAAAAAACGGAATAACTTATACTCTTAATGGGTTTCATTTAACTTTTATTATTTGACCTCTGCACTCAACAATATCACCGCTTCTAACTTTCAGGCGCTTGCGGTAATCTACCTCTCCGTTATATTTAACTAATCCTGCCTCCACCGTAATTTGTGCTTCTCCACCGCTTTGAACAATGTTTGTTGCCTTCAGCAGCTGGATCATGGGGATGAATTCTCCTTCTAATTTAAAATCAAGCATGAAGCAAACTTACAAAATTTAGCTTTTGTATGTTAATGCCTCAATATTTCTATCTTTGTGCAATAAACCAATTATTTTGAAAAGCCGCCCGGCAAAAAGCCATAATCTATCATTTGATGATACAGAGATCGCTTTTCGTGGAAAAACGAATGCAGATCTTGTACGTGTGTACTGGTTATTTAAGATCATCAGTATCAATTTTCTTACGAAAATCGGCCCTCCAATAACCAATGCAGCCCTTAAACTGGGTTTACCGATTAAATCACTGATCAAAGCAACTATATTTCGTCATTTCTGTGGCGGAGAAAGTATTGACGAATGCGAGCAAACCGTTGTTCAGCTGGATGCCGGCGGGGTAGGGTCAATTCTTGATTATTCTGTTGAGGGTGAGGATGATGAAGAAGTATTTGATCGTACCTCTGAGGAGATCATGAAAACTATCCGTTATGCGGCGGGGGATAAACGAATACCGCTGACGGTCTTTAAAGTTACCGGGCTTGGAAGATTTGCCTTGCTTGAGAAAATAAATGTCCTGCAGCCGCTTGAAGCGGCCGAAAGATCAGAATATCAGCGATTAAGTAACCGGGTAAATCAAATCTGCAGGCTCGCACATGAGCTGAATGTCAGGGTGATGATTGATGCTGAAGAAAGCTGGATCCAGGATCCGATCGATTCCATGGTACTCGAAATGATGCGCAGATACAATCAGGATAAAGTAATTGTTTATAATACTTATCAGCTTTACCGAAAGGATAAGCTGACTTCTCTTCAGTCGGATACTGCCGCCGCTGTTTCTGAACACTTTATGCTTGGTGCAAAATTAGTAAGGGGTGCGTATATGGAGAAGGAGCGCGAACGGGCTATTGAAAACGGATATTCCTCACCTATTCACGATGATAAGGCATCAACCGACAATGATTATGACGAAGCTTTAAAGTTCTGTATCAGCAAAATTGATATTGTTTCGTTTGTAGCCGGAACACATAATGAAGCAAGCTGCAGAACCCTGGCCGACTTGCTGAATGAAAATGGAATTCCCCATGATCATGAACATGTTTATTTTTCCCAATTGCTGGGTATGGGTGATAATTTAAGTTTTAATCTGGGTGCATCAGGGTACAATGTTGTTAAATATGTTCCTTATGGACCCGTAAAAGCGGTTGTACCATATCTTTTCAGAAGGGCAGAAGAAAACACTTCAGTAGCCGGACAAATGGGCAGAGAGCTTCGCCTGATCTCACAGGAAAAGAAACGCCGCAGGCTTAGTAAATAGAAAGACCCGATCAGAATTTCTCTTTGCCCCTGAACAGATTCCAGAAGAGTATAAAATCAGAGGCCAGGCTATAGGCCGGATATTTAAAAGTTGCCGGTTTATTTTTCTCAAAAAAGAAATGTCCAACCCAGGCAAAACCGTATCCCACAAAAGGAATCAGAATCAGGAATCTTGCATCCTGAAGATATATTGAAACCGGAATCAAAAGAATAATCAGGGATGTCCCGATAAAATGAAGTATCCTGCTGGTTGAATTGGAGTGCTCCTTCAGATAGAAAGGATAAAATTCTTTCAGGGTGGCGATTCGTTTTTCCTGCATACCCTAAATTAAGAATTTTTAATTGTAAAATGGTTTATCTGTTCAATAAGCCTGAGGAATACAAAAAGCTTTCCAGTGTCTCATCAGAGGTTAAGAGATGAGTATTTAATCCAAGTATATCTGCTGTTTTTAAATGCTGCGGACTGTCGTCAATGAAAAGTGTTTCTGCCGGATCAAGTTTATTTTCACCCATCACAAACTCAAAGATCTTCAGATCGGGTTTTCGCATTTTCATGAGATGAGAGTAATAATCTTTTTCAAAAAATATCGCGTTGGAGTCTATATGATGTTCATTCCTGAGGTAATCTATGATCCAGTTATAATGGATCTCGTTGTTATTACTAAGCAGGAAAGTCCGGTATTTTTCTTTCGCTTTTAACAGGAGTTCATGATTAGGTTCAGGCACACCAATCAGGAGAGAATTCCAGGCATGGTCAATCTGAGTATCTGTTAAAGCGGGAACTCCGGTGGCATTTCGAATCCCTTCCCTGAATTCGGATGAAGAAATAAAACCCTGTTCAAACTGATCAAAGATTGGGTCATGCCCTTTATGGGAAAAGAAATTTTCTATGTTCTTTATGCCAAGTTCTGCGAAACTATGCTGTGCACGATTGAAGTCGATCATAAAGATCACATTACCGTAATCGAAAATTATATTTCTAATCTTATTCATATATTTATTGCCGTATTATAATGTTAATTAACTCCAATTGAAAGCAAAACTTAGTTTAGTTTTTTGGTGTTAAATCGAATCTGCTTAATGACATTCAATCCTAACAGCTATTCCATTGTCTTGATTATATGCGGCCTTATTACACTTTATATGTGTATCCGCATCTTTCGAAGATATGAAATTGTTGTCCGATGGTTTGGATTTATGATGTTAGGCATTGCAATCTGGGCCCTAAGTTATGGATTAGAACTATCAAGTACCAGCCTCCCGCAAATGTTATTCTGGATCAATGTGGAGTATCTTGGAATAGCCTTTATCCCCGCTTTCTGGTTATTGTTTTTATTAAAGTTTACCGGAAAGGAAAATTGGCTGAGCCGCAGAAATTTCATTTTGGTTTTGATCATCCCGATTATTACTCTTCTGATGGTCTGGACCAATAAATATCATCATTGGCACTACAAGAGCGTAGGTATTGATAATTCGGGGCCCTTCCCACTATTAAATATTGAAACAGGTAGCTGGTACACAATTCATACCGTTTATTTTTATACATTGCTCATATGGGGAGTGATTTTACTGAT
Organism: Pedobacter sp.; assembly: GCA_041671205.1. Classification (GTDB taxonomy): domain Bacteria; phylum Bacteroidota; class Bacteroidia; order Sphingobacteriales; family Sphingobacteriaceae; genus Daejeonella. Next base: position 3,134 of record JBAZCD010000139.1, on the reverse strand, counting down.
TAATAAATACCGGAAGTCAGATCATGTATTTAGAAAGCAAAATCTGGTCATTTTAATCGCCGTATTTATTCCCTGGCTTGCAAATATTTCGTATCTGTTCGGTTTCCGTCCGCTCGGCCATATAGACAGTACTCCATTTGCATTTATTGTTACAATGTTATTTCTGAGTATCGGACTTATACGATTCAGGCTTCTGGATATCATACCAATAGCCAGAGAGAAACTTATTGAGGCGATGAATGAAGGCATGCTTGTTACGGATAACCTGGACAGGGTTGTGGATCTGAATATGGAGACCAGAAAGATCTTGTCTATTGAAGACAAAAAGACTGTTTGCAAAAGCCTTGAGCTAATACTTCCAAATCAACCGGAACTTTATGAATTGATTAAAAAAAGGAGTGGCGGACAGATACAATTAAAGGATGTTAAACCCGGTATTTTCCTTGAAGCCAGCCTGACTCCCCTGTTTGAAAATCAGAATGTGTATAGTGGTCTTATCATTCTGATCAGGGATATTACAGAGCGTGTTGAAATTGAAAATAAGTTACGCCTTCAGTCCGACCAGCTTTTAGGCATGAATCAACTGAAAGACCGGCTTTTTTCAATCATTGCTCATGACCTCAGGGGGCCACTGATCAATTTGAATGATATTATTAAAATGCTGAACGAAGGTATGATCACGGAGGAAGAATTTAAATCATTTGTTCCCCAGCTATCAAAGAATATTGGATATACAACCGGTTTATTGGAAAATCTGTTGTTCTGGTCCAAAAGTCAGCTACAAGGGGAGATCGTAAAACCTGTCTATTTTAATCTCAGGGAGGTTTCAGGTAATATTCTTAATCTTTTTGAAAACATAATCAGGGAAAAGGAAATCATTATTGAAAATAATATTGACCTCAATTGTAAGGTTTATGCTGATAAGGATATGATTCAGCTGGTTGTCAGGAACCTGGTGTCTAATGCAGTAAAATTCTCAAAACGTGGCGGTAATATCAAACTTACTACAAGAACTGAGGGTAATAATACAATCATTTGTGTCAGAGATACAGGTGTTGGAATCTCGCAAGCCGACCAGAAAAAATTGTTCGAGCTGGAGACCTTTACTACCAGAGGTACTGATAATGAGCAGGGTACGGGCTTAGGGCTTTTGTTATGCAAGGATTTTATTGAAAAGAACGGTGGGACGATTTGGGTTGAAAGTGAGCTTTCAAAGGGTAGTAAATTCTGTATCCGGATTCCGGATGCTCCTGAATACACTTCTTAATAATGTTATGAATAGAAATTGAAAACGCCCTTTCTGGTTTGCTGCTCCTCACCTTATGTGTTTATTCCGGGGCAGATAGGCTCAAAATGTCTGCATTTTTATGGGACATGGCCCTGAACTGTTTGAAAATCCATCCTATACTTCCCTTTACAGAAATGCCATATTCCGGGCGGCTTCAAAATTGAAGTAATTAGGGTTTTATTAAGAAAATTCTTAAAAATCTATTTCTTTATTTCTCTCAATATTTTGTTATCTAATGATTTATTTGCTAATCTTTAAATTATAATAAATCAGTTTTTTAGATATTAATTTATTGATATGTCTTTACTCACTGTACTCTTCGGACTTCTTCTTCTCCTTGTTCTTATCGTCAAAAAAATAAGTCCGATGTTGGCCTTACTGATCGTATCCATTATCACCGGCTTGTTGCTTGGAATGTCGCCAGGGAAGGTAATGACAACCATTGCAAGCGGTATAGGCAGTACGCTTGGCAGTATGGTGATGGTATTAGCTCTTGGGGCCATGTTGGGTAAATTGATAGAAGAAAGTGGTTCTTCCAAAAAAATTGTATTCATCCTGATCCGTCTTTTCGGAATTAAAAATATTCAATGGGCGATATTATTAACGGGTTTGCTGGTAGGTATCCCCTTATTCTATAATGCAGGATTTGTGGTTCTGGTTCCCCTGATATTTGCCATTGCTTCTACTACGCGTTTGCCCTTATTATACCTGGCTTTGCCAATGGCTGCTTCATTGTCAGTTACTCATGGTTTTCTTCCTCCTCATCCCGGTCCATTGGCCATAGCTTCTATATTTAAAGCCGATGTGGGTATTATTCTTATTTATGGTTTAATATTAACTTTTCCTATTGCGGTCGCCGGAGGAATAATTTTACCCAGAATCATCCTGAAGAATAATTTGTCTGGTGCTAGTCCGGTAGAATTTTTACCTGAAGAAGAAAAGCTTCTGCCATCTGGCTTTAGGAGCTTTATCACAGCTTTGTTGCCGGTATTTTTAATAATTGTGGGTACTGCAGGCACTTTTTTCATTCGTTCGGAAGCTATTAAACCACTCTTTGTGTTTATGGCAGATCCTACAATTGCTTTGCTGACAGCGGTATTACTTAGCATTATTATTCTCAGAATCCCAATCGGTAGGGCAATGGATTATAGTGCCGAAGGGCTTAAAGGTGTTGCGATGATTATTCTGATTATTGCTGCAGGCGGTGCATTCAAACAGGTACTTATTGATAGTGGGGTAGGAGAAACAGTCAAAGAGTTTTCGTCAAGGTTTGATCTGTCGCCTTTATTTCTTGGATGGCTCATCGCCGCCTTAATCAGGGTTACCCTTGGTTCAGCTACGGTTGCCGGACTTACCGCAGCAGGTATTGTCTTGCCATTGGTCGGGAGTGGCGTATCTGCAGAGTTAATGGTACTTTCTATAGGTGCCGGTAGCCTGATGTTTTCTCATGTGAACGATGCCGGATTCTGGATGTTTAAGGAATATTTTAACCTGAGTTTAAAACAGACCTTCGGCACCTGGACCATGATGGAGAGTTTGGTATCGGTGCTTGGCTTGTTCGGAGTGCTTTTGATCAATCAATTTCTGTAAGCTGCTTCAATTCAAAACAAGCATTAAGGCTGGGTACTATCTTTATTTAGCTGCGGATATTTAACATTCAAACCCTCTTAAACATTAATCAGGATGAAGATTTATTGATTTATGATGAAGCAGGATTGATTGTAAAGTGCAAACGGATATTTTTTGATTCTGATAATTAATTTACAGCTCTTTTTAAAAAGAGCAATATTTATATATTTAAGTATATTTAAAAACATCAACAATACTTCCCTTATGTCTAGATTTC
>JBAZCD010000138.1:0-7193 GCA_041671205.1 Pedobacter sp. | reverse complement strand
CCATGATTTTAGCTACTTTCAATTTGGGAACAATATCGAATACCGAGATCTCGCCGCTATGGATGAAATGGGCAAGGTGGCCTTCAATTGTGGCGGAAGTAAATCCACGCTCCAGGGAGATCTCACTGATCGTTTTACCTTGTTTGAACAGATCAAGCGATACCTGTTTGGTATCCACTTTAATTTTCTTCTCTTGAATTGGAAGCTCATGGATGCTGCGCTCAATGCCATATTTTTCACAATAGGAATTGATGATCTCCAGCACATCTATTCCGTACTGCTTAACCCTTGTCTTTCCTAATCCCTTGATGTTCTCAAGTTCAGCGAGACTGGATGGGAGAGTATGGAGAAGCCCGAGGATCGACTTTTGTGCAAGTATAAGATATAATGGCACACCCCATTCTTTTGCCAGTGCATCCCGCCAGGTCCTCAGAGACTGGTATAATTCGGGATGGAGAATGTTTTCAGGAGCCTGAACCGGACTCTGAACGGCACTTTTAGCAGGTTTATAGTCAATTTCTGCATTCGACTTTGTTTGGAGATAGAGCGCAGTATTGAAACCTCCTGAACAGACCTTCATGAGCGCTGTTTTTACAGTGATCTCCTTGTAAAAGTTGTCCATAACAGTGTTTATACTGGTTCTGATTGCTTTATTGTCGGTATCGGTATTTAGTTTTTTAAGAGATTCATAAAAAACTGTTGAAATTTTTCCATTGAAATAGATACATGCTTTTTTCACCCTGTTTTGAAGCTCAGTATTATCTTCAGGAAGTTTGTTCTCTTTTAAATAGCCGGTCAGCTGTTTTTTGAAATTTTCTGCAACCTCATAGATATCCTTTTCCGCGGATGACCGGATCTGGTTCAGGCCTTCAATCATACCGGGATCAAGAATTGTATGATGGTCTTCGGCCAGTTTTTTCAGATGAAACTGAGCCCCTTTCAGTCCACTGAAGTCAAAGAGTTCATAAAGCAGGGTTTGCTGAAATGAGATCCTTGAATCAGTAAGCTGCTGTTCTCCGGGTTCATTGTTCTTTGCATTCCGGGTATATTCAGAAACTGTTCCGTCTGTTTTGATACTATTGAAAGATATTGGTGATCGGAGTACCATGCCTTCAAAGCTTTTGCAGCGGCTCAGGGCAACATATACCTGTCCGTGGGCAAATGCCAGATTCGCATCAATCACTGCTTTTTCGAATGTAAGTCCCTGGCTTTTATGTATCGTTATCGCCCAGGCGAGTTTGAGTGGAAACTGTGTAAAAGTTCCTATGATTTTTTCTTTGACTTCTTTGGTTTGTGTATCAAGCTCGTATTTGATATTGGTCCATTCCAGTGGATTGACAACAATTTCCGACAGATCACCCGGGCATTTTACCAGGATCTGATCATCGGATATCGATGTAACGATGCCTATTTTTCCATTAAAGAAAAGACGTTCGCGTGAGGGGTCATTTTTTACGAACATCACCTGCGCACCTTTTTTTAATTCAAGTTCAGCAACAGTCGGATAAGAGTACTCGGGGAAATCATCCTGTATAATTGCATTGAATCTGTGAAGCAAACTATTCAGTTCTGTCAGTTTTCTATCATTGATCTCCCTGGCAGAACTGTTATGGGTAGTAAGGGTGATATAGCCTTCTTCATCGGCAGGATTAAAATCAGGTATATATCGCTGGTTTAACCTTTTTAGTACATCTTCATTGATCTGATTCTGACGTACGCTGTTTAGCAGATCGATAAACTGTGAATCAACCTGCCTGTATATATGTTTGAGTTCAATACTTATCGGATGGGTAGCTTCAAGGGCTTTGCTGCTGAAAAAGAACAGGTTGGGATAATAATCTTTAAGTATGGTCCAGTCTTCATCTTTCACTACGGGCGACAATTGGTGCAGGTCTCCGATCATGAGGAGCTGCACCCCGCCAAATGGCTTTTTATAATCCTTAAAACGTCTCAATACTTCATCGATATGGTCGAGGGTGTCGGCTCGAACCATACTGATCTCATCGATAACCAATAGGTCAAGGCTTTTGATCAGGTTAATTTTATCCTTGTTAAAACGCTTGTGTTCAGGTTTTGCAGTGTTTCCGGGTATATGGGGCCCAAAGGGAAGCTGGAAAAAGGAATTGATGGTTACTCCGCCTGCATTAATCGCTGCCACGCCGGTTGGAGCTACAACGGCCATGCGTTTATGGGATGCCTTTTTTAACTGGTGCAGAAAAGTTGTTTTGCCTGTTCCTGCTTTTCCTGTCAGGAAAATATTCTTGTCGGTATACTGTACAAAATTAAAGGCGAGATCCAGTTGAGAATTCTGTTGCATGACAAGAATAAGGAAGATTTTGGTAACGGTGCAAGATAAAAATTTAAATGCGATAAATTGAAAGGAATGCCGTTTACTAATCGAGTTAAGCCTTTTAATAACTGAGCCGGAAGGAGAAGAGGGAGATGGGATTCGGATAGCCTGTCAAAATTTAGTTAAGCCAGACCCTTGCCATCTTATCGGTGTTTAAGGTATTCTCAATATCGCATCTGTTAAACTCTAACTATCTGAAAATTCGAAACCCGGAAGCACGAAGTAATATATCGACCACCATTCATGTTCCAGCGTAAAATACAATTTGAACGGACCTTCCACTTGAATTCTCTCCTGATTTTCCGTTAATGCGGTATAATTCATTATTCTTTCTGCATAAGCCATTCCTGCATCTTCCTGAAGCTCAAAATTGATATCTGAAATATGAGTCTCTACACCCAGTTCGGCTTTTAATTTTAATTGTAATAGTTCGTTTTCCATCCGTTTATTCTCATCCGGATCATGACTAAGGGGCAGATCATTGTCAGATATCTTTTTCATAGTTCAGGGTTTTAATTAAAAAATCACATAATTTATGATGCCTGTATGAAATTATATCATTTCTAACGCTGCTGGCTGGCACTAGTAGCAGAGATTGTGTAAACGGTAATTATTAGTATGGACTGTGGATTACCGTTTACTAATTTCTTTAGGGATTAAGATCATTTTTAATTAAATTTATGATTAGAGGAAATCATGATGAATAAGTCTGAAACCTATATTAATCCTGATCCGAAAGCAAAAGTTTTAGCCCTTGAGGATATTGACTTGTCTTTGACCTATAGTTATGCAAACTATTTGACATGGTTTTTCGATGACCGGGTAGAGCTCATTAAAGGTAAAGTGAATAAGATGAGCCCGGCTCCATCTCCTTTACATCAGGAAATATCGGCAAACATATTTTCAGTTATTCATAATTATCTTAAAGGGAAACACTGTAAGATTTATTATGCACCTTTTGATGTCCGTTTCCCTAAAGAAAGTAAAGCAGACAAAGATGTATATACAGTTTTACAGCCCGATATATGTGTGATCTGCGATCCGGAAAAAATAGATGCAAGGGGTTGTATCGGTGCGCCTGATATTGTGATTGAAATTTTATCGCCCGGTAATAACAAGATGGAATTGCTTCATAAATATGGTATTTACGAAGAGTTTGGAGTAAAAGAATACTGGGTTGTAAGTCCCGGAGAAAAGACTTTGCTCAAGTATACCCTGGATATGGAGGGTAAATACCGGCCATCTAAACTCTTTACCTTAAGTGAAAAGGTGTATTCGGAAGTTCTTTCCGGATTTGAACTGGATCTGGATGCGGTTTTTGAGGATTGATGATTTTAGAGAGTCTTTAAACCTTTGTTTTGAATTATAAAGTCAAACATGAGGATTGTCACCTGTTTCCGTCATTTCCTGCACTGCACTGAGCAATCTAAACGGATTGCAGCGGATACCGACCTCAGCGCACAAGGCCTGCAGGCGTATGAGCGTAAAGCCGGACTGACCATGATACAAAGAGTAGACCCTGCTTTTCATAAAGATCTGTTCCTCAATACTTGGTTCATTATCAATAATTTCAATATTTTTATCTTAAAAAGCTTACATTTCCTTGTATTCATTTTACATCGCTGTTCCTAATTATCCCTCCTTCGCTAAAGCTCTGGCTGGCAAGGCATTTTTTTTCTCACCCAACCCATTGAAAATCAAAATAAAATCCTACCTTTGCAATCCCTAAATGAAAGCTGTAATAAGCTGAGATGCAGGGATTAAATTATATAAACACTAAAAGGAAAAAATGCCTACTATCCAACAATTAGTTAGAAAAGGTAGAGTAGCTCTGGTCGACAAGAGTAAGTCGCCAGCGTTGGACAGCTGTCCACAGCGAAGAGGAGTGTGCACACGTGTGTATACCACTACCCCTAAAAAACCAAACTCAGCAATGCGTAAAGTTGCCCGTGTGCGCTTAACCAACGGAAAAGAAGTGAATGCTTATATTCCCGGAGAAGGTCACAACTTACAGGAGCACTCTATTGTATTAATCCGTGGAGGTCGTGTGAAAGATTTACCAGGAGTTCGTTACCACATTATCCGTGGTGCTCTGGATACTTCCGGTGTAGCTGGTCGTAATCAGCGTCGTTCTAAATACGGAACCAAGAAACCAAAACCAGGTCAGGTAGCAGCTGCTCCAACTAAGGGTAAAAAGAAATAATTAAACGGAGGAAAGCAACATGAGAAAGTCAAAACCAAAAAAGAGAATCTTACTGCCTGATCCAAAGTTTAACGACGTAATGGTGACCAGGTTTGTAAATAATATGATGTATGACGGTAAAAAATCTATCGCATACTCTATTTTCTACGATGCCGTTGAGTTAGTAGAGAAAAAAACAAGTGAAAACGGATTAGAATCCTGGAAAAAAGCCTTGAATAATGTAATGCCTGCGGTAGAGGTTAAGTCCCGCCGTGTAGGTGGTGCAAATTTCCAGGTTCCTACCGAGGTTCGCCCTGAGCGTAAAATTGCTTTAGGAATGAAGTGGCTGATCAATTATTCACGTAAGCGTGGTGAAAAGACCATGACCGAGAAATTGGCCGGAGAAATCATTTCAGCCTCTAAGGGTGAAGGTGCTGCAGTTAAGAAGAAAGAAGATACTCACAAAATGGCAGAAGCGAACAAAGCATTCTCTCATTTCAGATTCTAACGGGAAATTAAAATAATGTCAAGAGATTTAAGATACACAAGAAATATCGGAATTGCTGCTCACATTGATGCGGGTAAAACCACAACAACTGAGCGTATCCTATACTACTCGGGTGTGAGCCATAAAATTGGTGAGGTGCACGATGGTGCAGCAACCATGGATTGGATGGCACAGGAGCAGGAGCGTGGAATTACTATTACTTCAGCAGCGACTACAGTTGACTGGAAATACAGGAATCAAACTTACCATATCAATATCATTGATACACCAGGACACGTGGATTTCACCGTTGAGGTGAATCGTTCATTGCGTGTACTGGATGGTTTGGTATTCCTTTTTTCAGCAGTTGATGGAGTTGAGCCTCAATCAGAAACTAACTGGCGTTTAGCAAATAACTATAGTGTTGCACGTATAGGTTTCGTTAATAAGATGGATCGTTCAGGTGCTGATTTCTTAAAAGTTGTTAAGCAGGTTAAGGATATGCTTGGAAGCAATGCAGTTCCTTTACAGTTGCCAATCGGTTCTGAAGACAGCTTTAAAGGAGTGGTTGATCTGATCAACTTCCGTGGTATTATCTGGAACGAACACGATAAAGGCATGACCTTTACTGAAGTTCCAATTCCTGATGATATGGTGGCTGAAGCTACTGAGTGGAGAGAAAAATTACTGGAGTCTGTTGCTGAATACGATGAGACCCTGATGGAAAAATTCTTTGATGCTCCTGAAACGATCACTGAACGTGAGGTTTTAGATGCATTACGCAAGGCTGTTCTTGACGCAAAGATTGTTCCGATGGTATGTGGTTCATCATTCAAAAACAAGGGTGTTCAAACCATGCTTGATTATGTGATGGAATTATTGCCATCGCCAATGGATGTTGAAGGTATTGTTGGTACCAATCCTGAAACTGGTGAAGAGATTGTGCGTAAGCCAAGTGAGAAAGAGCCATTCGCTGCCCTGGCATTCAAGATCGCAACCGATCCTTTCGTAGGTCGTTTGTGTTTCATTCGTGTATATTCAGGTAACCTGGAAGCAGGTTCTTATGTGCATAATATGCGTTCTGATAATAAGGAGCGTATTTCACGTATTTTCCAGATGCATGCTAACAAGCAAAATCCTATTCCTAATGTTGGAGCCGGAGATATTGCTGCAGTAGTAGGATTTAAAGACATCAAAACAGGAGATACGCTGTGTGATGAGAAACATCCTATCGTTTTAGAATCGATGAATTTCCCTGAGCCTGTAATCGGTTTGGCAATTGAGCCTAAAACTCAGGCTGATGTTGATAAGTTAGGTATGGCTTTAGGTAAATTATCTGAAGAAGATCCTACTTTCCGTGTACAAACAGACGAAGAAACCGGCCAGACCATTATTTCAGGTATGGGTGAGCTTCACCTGGATATTATCATGGATCGTTTGAAACGTGAGTTCAAAGTTGAAGTAAACCAGGGAGCGCCTCAGGTTTCTTACAAAGAAGCCATTACAGGTACTACCCAGCACCGTGAAACGTATAAGAAACAAACCGGTGGTCGTGGTAAATTTGCTGATATTCAGGTTATTATCTCTCCAAATGATGAAGGTAAAGCTGGTTTACAATTTGTGAATGAAATTTCAGGTGGTTCTATTCCGCGTGAATTTATCCCTTCTGTAGAGAAAGGATTTAATGCAGCGATGGTAAACGGTGTTCTTGCCGGTTATCCTTTGCAGGACATGAAAGTCAGATTAATTGACGGATCATTCCACGCAGTCGATTCAGATGCACTGTCTTTTGAGATTTGTGCTAAATCTGCTTTCCGTGAGGCATTGCCAAAATGTAAACCTGTATTGATGGAGCCTATCATGAAGATTGAAATCCTGACTCCGGAAGAGAATATGGGTGATGTGATTGGTGATATGAACCGTCGTCGCGGACAACTATTAGGTATGGATACACGTGCCGGTGCACAGGTAATTAAAGCTACTGTTCCACTATCAGAAATGTTTGGCTATGTAACCCAGTTACGTACGATCACTTCGGGACGTGCTACTTCAACCATGGAGTTTGATCACTATGCTGAGGCGCCTAGAAACGTTCAGGAAGAGGTTATCGCAAAGGTAAAGGGGAAGAAAGCGAACGCTTAAGAGAATCAAGAATCAAGTATCAAGAATCAAGA